>JAICTW010000104.1 GCA_025936195.1 Flavisolibacter sp. | reverse complement strand
GGTAACCAAATTTAATCCGCAGTACAGTAAAACAAGTTTGTTTCATCGCTATGGAATTATGATTGGCGGATGGTGCCTGCTTTTGTTTTTTACCAATTATAATTTGAAGATCGCTACACTCGCCTTAACGGATATTGGTTTCTGGACAGGACTTGTTTTCATGATCTGTCTTCCATTGATCATGTTCATTGATTCCAAAATTATTTTTCTCGGCAACATCATGTATTCGATGATAGGTGTGATTTATATTTCTTTGCCGCTTGGCCTATTGATGGAGTTGAGAAATCATTGGAGTGCAGACATTCTTTCTTTATCGTACACCATTCCTTTGCTGATTATTTTCTCTTTGTGGATCAATGATACGATGGCTTATATTGTTGGGTCTTTCATTGGTAAGGCGCCACTTTCCAAAATCTCTCCAAAGAAAACCTGGGAAGGAACGGTTGGCGGAGTTATTCTAACCATTGTTGTTATTTGTTTAATCGCTTTTTTCACCAAAAGAATTTCAGTGGTTGATGCCGGAATTATGTCGGGCATTGCTGCCATCACCGGCACCATTGGCGATTTGTTTGAAAGCAAATTAAAACGCATGGCAGGTGTTAAAGACAGTGGAAGCATTATGCCGGGGCATGGAGGTTTTCTTGATCGTTTCGATTCTTTGTTATTTGCGAGTGTATTTGTTTGGCTGTACGCAGCATTCTCCCTGTTCCCCTGAGGGAGAGACTTAGGTCGAAGAAGCTTTTCTTATTTCGGTTATTCTTTAAAGCATTTAGATTGTTCTGAGTAGATGCTTTTCGTTTTTGTTTGAAATAGTTCTTTACATGTCAATGGAATGATTTTGTACTTAACTGCATTTCTACTGTGAGCTTTTATTGTAACGTTTGGAGTAAAAGTTGCCATCACTCTCCCGATAGCTATCGGCATCAACGTTCAGAACTTTATTGCGCATTATGAAGTTTCTTTACTTAATGCCGAACACAATTAACACTGCCATAAAATAAAAGGCCTGCGTTGCGCAAGCCTTACAATTATTCACGTTCTTGTTTTAATTGTTTTAATTACGTCCATTCTTTTTATCAATGTGACGTCCGATTCCGTAGCCGGCACCTGCTCCTAATACACCACCAACCACACCGCCCAATGCACGGTTCTTTTTATTGATAATAGCACCTCCGGCTGCACCGGCAACACCACCAATAACGGCACCCTTAGCGGCACTACTCCATCCTTTCTTTTTATAAGCTGTACCCGATGAAGTGCTTGTGCTTCTTGAAACACCTGAAGAAGAGGAAGAACTTCTCCGGGCACTACTTACCGGATAGTACTTCACAATAGTTTTTGTTTGGGGTTGCTGTGCAGTATTTTCCGAAGTATTCACTAACTCGTTCTGCGCTTTCCACGCCTGAAATTGAGCTAAACCTGTAGTGTCAACAGCAGGTTGTATTGCTTTTTGAGAAGTATCCGTGTTTGGATTTGTATTACAAGCTGTCATAGCCACGGCAATTGCCAACACTGGTATCATCCTTTTCATAACATACAATTTGGGTAATCCTTTTTTCATAATAGATATTTTAGGTTATGCCAAATTATTTGCCGAAACCATGCCATTTGTCTCAGCTATATGTTAAAGGGCTTTTTTGTGGAAATTTGATTAACATCATCTTTGGAAATAGCTGAGGCCGATCCATTTTGTGGAAGTATATCTAAGGAAGGAATACTAAGTTGAGGCGAACCGGTGATTCGAAATTTAATTAAGGCGATCTGTTTATGAAGCTGTTTATTTATTATCCTCCGGCAGTGTTACCCAATGATGCCCGTCTTTTGCTATGAGTGCTTCTGCATCTTCCGGCCCCCAGGTGCCCGGTGCGTAGTTAGGAAAATCCACCGGTGGTCTTGTTTGCCAGCTTTCCAAAATAGGTTGTATAATTCTCCATGCCGCTTCCACCTGGTCGGCACGCATGAACAAAGTGGGATTACCTTCAATTACGTCTTCCAGCAAAGTTTCATACGCTTCGGGCTGATTGTTGTCGCTGCCGTAAGCATCCTTATAGCTAAACACCATGTCAACAGGTTGCAGCACCATCTTTGGTCCCGGTTGTTTTGCCTGGAAACGCAAGCGGATTTCCATCTGGGGCTGAATGCTAATGAGTAAACGATTAGCCCGCCAGGTTTCTCCAGCCTCGGCAGGAAAAGCATATTGTGGCGCCGCTTTAAATTGAACCGATATCAATGTGGCTTTTGAATGCAGGGCTTTCCCGGTGCGAACATAGAAAGGCACGCCTTCCCATCTCCAGTTGTCAACAAAAAAGCGAACAGCAGCAAAGGTTTCAACATTGGATGTGGGTGAAACATTTTTCTCTTCACGATAGGCTTTCATAGGCTGGCCCTGCATCCATCCTTTTCCGTATTGACCACGAACGGCATTCCAATGCACTTCATCTTTTCTCCATTTGCGAATGGCCCTCAATACATCCAGCTTTTTGTTTCGTATTTCATCGGCATCAAAAGAAACCGGAGCTTCCATGGTCACCATACATAACAATTGCAGAATGTGATTTTGCACCATATCACGCAAAGCGCCGGCTTGTTCATAATAACCACCGCGGTCCTCCACACCAATATCTTCTGCGGCTGTGATTTGTATGTTATCTATATAACGGCGGTTCCAGATGGGTTCGAACAAGGCATTGGCAAAACGCAAAGCCAAAATATTTTGAACTGTTTCTTTACCGAGGTAATGATCAATGCGGTAGATCTGTTCCTCTTTGAACATTTCTCCCAGCTTAATATTTAATTCGGTGGCGCTTTGCAAATCATGTCCAAACGGTTTTTCAAAAACCATCCTGGAACGTTTGCAATCGGCAGTAAGCTTTGCCTTGTGCAATTTTTCGGCAATGGTAGGCGCCAGTTGCGGAGCAACAGACATGTAAAAAACCGTAGTCACTTTAGCCTTCCATTCTTCTTCTGCTTTATGAACCCTGTCCAACATGTTTTTATACGTGGCATCGTTTGAAAGATCGGCCTGCATGTACTCGACGTGTTGTGCAAACTCTTTCCATTTTGTTTTTACTTCTTCTTTGCGGCGCGAATGTTCTTCAATTCCTTTTTTGGAATGGTCGCGAAAACTTTCATCCGGAAAATTTGTACGGCCAATGCCAACGATCAAAAAATTTTCAGGCAAATAATTGTCTAAAAAAAGATTGTATAGGGCGGGCATTAGTTTGCGATACGTGAGATCGCCACTGCCGCCGAAAATGAAAATGATGGTTGGTTGGTTTTTGTTTGCCATGATTATTCGTTTACAAGTTTACTGTTTACCGTTTACAGTTGAAGTCTTTTAGAAAACTGTAAACTTGTAAACTGATTAACTTTCTTCTGTATGCCATTCTGTATGAAAAACGCCTTCTTTATCTGTACGTTGATAGGTATGTGCACCAAAGAAATCTCTTTGAGCCTGTATAAGATTGGTTGGCATTCGTGCACTTAAATACGCATCGTAATAAGCCAAAGCACTCATCATTCCTGCCATCGGAATTTTTGCTGTAATACCGAGTTCCAAAATCTGACGCAAACTTTGTTCACGGTTTTTAAGCAGTTTTGCAATGTCTGCATTCAATAATAAATTAGGAAGGTTCGGATCTTTCTGGAAAGCATCTGTGAAATTTCCAAGCAAAGCAGAACGAATAATGCAGCCGGCTTTCCATACCTTAATTACATCGGGTAATGGAATATTCATAGTTAATTCATCCGATGCTTTTGCCAGCATGCTCAGGCCTTGTGCGTAAGCAATGGTGAAACAAAAAGCCAAAGCATTTTCCAGATGGTCTAAAACATCCTGAGTGAGTTGTGTTTTATTGACAGAGGATTTATACAGCTTTGCTGCTTCTTCTCTTTGCTTTTTGAAATCAGAAAGATCACGCATGGCAACGGCTGCATCAATAGTAGGAATGGAAACAGGAAGATCCATTGACTCCTGTGATGTCCATTTGCCTGTTCCTTTTGAGCCGGCTTTGTCTAAAATTTTATCTACCAGAAAATCATTGGGATCTGTTGTGGCAGAATCGAGTGTTTTAAAAATTTCGGCCGTGATCTCTATCAAATAAGAATGTAATTGTCCATCGTTCCATTTCTTAAAAACGGTATGCATCTCTTTGTTACTTATACCACCACTACGGTGCATAAGATCGTACGCTTCACTGATGATTTGCATGATGGCATATTCAATTCCGTTGTGCACCATTTTTACATAATGGCCTGCGGCTTTATTGCCCATGTATGCAACACAGGGAACACCATCGGCTTTTGCGGCAATGGCCTCCAACACAGGTTTCAGGTATTGATAGGCTTCTTTATCGCCGCCTGGCATCATGCTTGGACCAAGTCTTGCACCCAGTTCACCACCTGAAACACCCATCCCAAAAAAATGAATGCCTTTGCTTTCGAGATAATCAATGCGTTTCAATGTGTCCTTATAATATGAATTGCCTCCATCAATAACAATATCACCTTTCTCCAGGTGCGGGAGTAAATTTTCAATTACATTGTCCACAGGTTTGCCGGCAGGCACCAGCATCATAACTTTTCTGGGCTTTTTTAAAGAAGCTACCATCACTGCAATGTCTGTGGTACCTTTTACTACTTGTCCTTGTTTTGCCGCAGCTTCCAGTTTGTCTGCTCTTTCCTGCTTCAGGTCAAATCCAATTACTGCAAATCCATGATCGGCCATATTAAGTAAGAGGTTGCTCCCCATTACTCCAATGCCGATCATTCCGAAATCAAATTTTGCTTCCATACTATTCTGTCTTTTTAGTAGAATCTGTGGCTGGTCTTTGTTCCTGCCTTTTTTCCTGCGTGGGCGGTTGTGTGGCTGGATCCGTATTTCCATGATGACAGGTATAACAGGTAACCAGCAACTGGGTGGTGATATCTCTTTTTGCTCCGGTCACATCAAAATACTTGTCATTGATCTTATCCATCATCTTCATCATTTCACGAGCCTTGTTTTTGCGCGGATTGGCATCGCTTGCAAAATCCATGGTCCTTGCTGAATCATTTCTTACATGGCAAAAACTGCACCTTACGTTTAAAGAAGCCGTAAAATGGTGCATCACACTGTCTAATTGTTGTTTAGTGGTGTTCTTGGGAAGCACCTTTAAATTTTTGAATACCGGATCATCTTTTGTGAAAGCAAGAGATACCGAAACCATCAAAACAAAGCCGGCAATTACGAAGAAAGACCTTTTCATAAAGCGTTAAAATTTTGAATGAATTTATACAAAATTCACCGCTTGACGTTCACACAACAATTGGCAGCGGTTCAATTGTTACTTTTGCTGTCAAATTTTTTGCATGTCCGGTTTGGTAAAAGAATTTAATGAGTACAGAGAAAAAATGAATGAGGTGATACTGAGCAAGAACAATCTTGTGATGAAACGCCTCTGGAATCTGGATACGAACACTTATGAAGATGGCGCATTAGATAAGCGGACGAAAGAAATGTTGGGATTGGTTGCCAGCATGGTTTTGCGTTGTGATGACTGCATTAAATACCATCTCGGCAAATGCCACGAATTGAATGTTACTACCGAACAGATGTATGAGATTTTTGCCGTAGCCAATATTGTTGGAGGAACTATTGTCATTCCTCACACAAGAAGAGCCGCGGAATATTGGGAAGAATTGGTGAAAGAGCAATGAATGTTTATCTTAGAGAATGTTCAATGAGCAATTTTCAATGCTCAGGTAACTGCTACAACTATTTAAAAACTGCTCAAAACAATGATAACTCTTTGCAAAGTTGAAAATTGAATATTGAGTATTGACTATTGAAAACTTTCTAAATAAATGGAAACAATAACACCGTCCAAACCTGTATTAACAGCAAAAGATTTTGCCACAGACCAGGAAGTTCGCTGGTGCCCTGGTTGCGGAGACTACTCCATTCTTGCACAGGTACAAAAAGTAATGCCTACATTGGGTATTCACCGTGAGAACATTGCCATCATCTCGGGCATTGGTTGCTCGTCACGTTTTCCTTATTACATGAATGTGTATGGCATGCATTCCATTCACGGAAGGGCAACTGCCATTGCCAGTGGATTGAAAGCAACTCGTCCCGAGTTAAGTGTGTGGATCGTTACCGGTGATGGCGATAGCCTGAGCATCGGTGGTAATCACACTATTCATTTACTCAGAAGAAATTTTGATGTAAATATTTTATTGTTCAACAACCAGATCTATGGTTTAACAAAAGGACAGTACTCACCAACTTCTGAACCAAGCAAGATTACCAAATCAAGTCCGTTTGGAAGTATTGATCATCCGTTCAACCCTGCCACTTTAGCCTTGGGTGCAGATGCCAGTTTTGTGGCAAGAAGCATGGACAGGGACCCCAAACATTTGCAATCCATGTTGCTAAGAGCACATGCGCATCATGGTGCATCATTTTTGGAGATCTATCAAAACTGCAACATCTTCAATGATGGCGCCTTTGAAATTTTTACGGAAAAATCATCAAAGGCAGATGAAGCTTTGTTTTTAGAAAACGGACAACCATTGGTGTTTGGTGCCAGCAAGGACAAAGGAATTAAATTAGATGGTTTTACTCCTGTTGTTGTCAATTTAAATGAAGGTCATGGCGTCGATGAATTGTGGGTTCATGATGAAGGTGATATTTATAAAGCACAGATATTAACACGCATGTTTGATGATCCTGGAAAAGAAAATCATTTGCCAAGACCTTTTGGTGTGTTCTATGAAACTACACGTCCTACGTATGAAGATTTGCTGCAACAGCAAGTTGAAGCAGCTAAGGAAAGGAAAGCGGCTGATTTGGACAAGCTGTTAAAAGGAAATGAAGTTTGGACGATTCAGAACTGAAATTTGCATGATTACATGGATTAATTAAGAAAAAGAATACTCCTTATAAATGCAAGAGCCTTTAATTGAAGGCTCTTGCATTTATGAATCCTTTCAATTCTCTAGACCATCGTTCTATTTGCATTTTCAAAAATCCTTTTCTTTTTGTTTTCATACCACCACTTCGGCGCCGTTTTTTTCATCATGGTATCAATGGTGCGCATACCGAATAAATTCCAGGCACCTTTTAATTTACCGGTTATAGATGGCTGCAAAGCACGAAGGCTCATCGCAAAGCCGCTGTCCAAATATTCCATGTGGTGCCAATAACCGGCAGGCATAAATAAAGTGTCGCCGTGTTCTAAAATAACCTCGCATCCTTTTGCATATTTCAATGCAGGAAACTGGTCGTAATCAATTTTACTTTTTTCGGGAGAATAATAGTTGGAGAAATCTGCAAAGCTTAATACTTCCCAGGGCTTACGGTAAAGTTTGTGTTGTTCGTTAAACGGGAACAGCAGCACACTTTTTCTTCCTACAAATTGCGTGTGCAGAATATCGGAAAGATCAATATCAAAATGCATGTGCGTAATGGAAGTAGCGCCACCTACAAATAACATCGGATATTTTTTTACAAAGCCTTTCATCAAGTGTTCGGGCCAGGTAAAATCCTGTGTTAGTTGAGGAGCATGATCAAAAATGTTGAACAAAAAGATCCGCCATCCGGCAGGACCTTTGCTGATCATATCAAGGTATTCACCAAAAGTTTTGTAATCATCTGCAGTATTGATGGGAGTGTACGCATCGCTTTTGATATTGTTGTACAACGCTACTCTTTTATCGCCTACCAG
>JAICTW010000176.1 GCA_025936195.1 Flavisolibacter sp. | reverse complement strand
GTGTGGATGCCGGATCAAATGACCGAAGGGAAATCCTTTGCGTTCTTTGCGAAAATCAGTTCTATTTCATAAACTGTGTGAGTAAAAAAAACAGTTGAAAGCAGCAATGCAGGCCGGCTCACAATTATTCTACTTATTAAATTCACCGCTACTCCTTTTTTGCAACAGGCTTCTGACAATTCCATTTTCATCTTCACAAGTTTTTAAAACATCTGCTGAATGTTTTGTGGTAAATTGTGCGCTCCATTTACATTATCCCGATTGTTTTACATTATGAAGAAACTCCTTGCCACACTCCTTAGCTATTTCATTATTTCCACTTCATTTGCCCAATACAACAGTACACGCTCCGCCGGCAGTTGGGTGGACAGTGTTTTTAAGAGCTTATCCAAAGAAGAAAAGATTGCACAGCTCATGGTGATAAGAGCACATAGCAATTTAGGGCCGGAGCATGTTCAACAAGTTGCTGATCTCATTCAAAAATATAACGTGGGTGCTTTGTGCTGGTTCCAGGGTGGACCCCTAAGGCAGGCTCTTCTCACTAATTATTATCAATCCATCGCTAAAACACCATTGATGATGACCATTGATGCGGAATGGGGATTGGGCATGCGCCTCGACAGCGTTACTAAATTTCCTTATCAGCTTACATTAGGCGCACTGAAAAATAATGAACTGATTTATGAAATGGGAAGAGCTATCGGCGATCAGTGCAGGCGAATGGGTGTACATGTGGATTTTGCCCCTGTGGTAGATATCAATAACAATCCCAACAACCCGGTAATTGGTTACCGTTCATTCGGGCAAGACAAATACAAGGTTGCCGATTTCGGCGTTGCTTATATGAAAGGTTTGCAAAGCGCCGGTGTAATGGCTTGCGCTAAACATTTTCCCGGCCACGGCGATGTGGATGTGGACTCACATTTGGATCTGCCTGTGATCAACAAAACCATGTTTCAATTAGATACACTGGAATTGTATCCTTTCAAGCAATTGTTTAAAGAAGGTGTGGGCAGCGTAATGATCGCACATCTTTCCATTCCTGCTATTGACAACACACCGAACAGGCCCACTTCTTTATCTAAAAAAAATGTTACCGGACTTTTACGTGATGATTTGTATTTCGAAGGACTGACCTTTACCGATGCTTTGGAAATGAAAGGGGTAAGCAAATATTTTCCGGCAGGCGATGCAGCCGTACAGGCATTGATTGCCGGTAATGATATGCTGTGCTTACCGGAAGATGTTCCGGCAGCTATTGATGCTATTAAAAAAGCCATCAAAAAGAAAAAACTGAAATGGAGTTCGATTGATAAAAGAGTAAAAAAAGTTTTGTACGCCAAATACCAGTTGGGATTAAATCATGCACAGGTAGTGGACACTACCAATCTGATTGCTGACCTCAATGAAAAAACAGAAGCGCTGAATGCACAAATTGCAAGAAATATTGTTACCGTTATCAACAACGATACACATTTGTTGCCGATCATGAATACGAGGCATATTGCCTATGTAGGCATTGGCAGCGACTCCACTGCTTTTGGCGATCGTTTGAAAAAAGAATTGAAGGCAGACACTTATTATTTAAACTACAAGGATTCTACAGGCAGGGCTTCTCAAATATTGGATTCGGTCAAAGCCAACAAGTACGATAAGGTGATCATTGGCGTTCATAATTTTTCTTTGCGGCCTGCCAATAATTATGGCATTTCAACAACAGCCCTGAACCTCTGGGATTCGCTTCAAACACCTTCTACTGCAACTTTTGTTTTTGGAAATGTTTATGCTTCTCTCAATTTTTTGAAAGCACCAACACTGGTGGCTATGTATCAGAACGATGATGTATTTCAAAATGTAGCTGCTGATTTTGTTGAAGGCAAAATTGCATCGAAAGGTACATTGCCTGTAAGTGTTGGCGAGGACACTTACGGTTCCGGCATTGCTATTAAACGTTTCTTCCCAACCGGTGTTTCTCCTTCATGGCTGGTGGTTGACAGTATTGTGTATGATGGTTTGGCAAAGAAAGCCTATCCGGGTTGTGAAGTGCTGGCCATTCAAAACGGAGAGATCAAATACCATAAAGCTTTCGGTCATTATGAATATGATCCGAAATCGCTTCCGGTTTCACTGGAAAGCATTTATGACCTGGCATCGGTGACAAAAGTTTCTTCTGTAACAGTTTCCCTGATGAAATTGTATGATCAGGGCAAGATTGATATCAATAAAACACTGGGCGATTACCTTCCTTCCATGCGTGGTACGGATAAAGAAGATTTAAAGCTTACAGATATTATGTTGCACCAGGGCGGTTTGCCTGCAGATATTAATTTCTGGGGCAAAACAGTAGATCCTCAAACCAAGCGGCCTTCACCGGTTTATTACAGCGATGTTCCAAAGCCCGGCTTCACTACACCTGTTGCCGCTGGAATGTTTTTGCGCAATGATTGGGAAGACACGATGATGAAGATGATAGCTGATGCACCGTTGGGATCAAGACCTAAATACGTGTATAGCGATGTTGACTTTATTTTGTTGGGAAAGATCGTGGAGGCGGTTAGCGGAATGCCTTTAGATGTGTATGTTCATAAAACATTTTACGAACCGCTTGGAATGGTGACCACGGGCTTTAAGCCTTTTCAACATTTTGGAATAGAACGGGTAGTTCCTACGGAAGATGACAATTATTTCCGCCATCAGCTTATGCGTGGTTATGTGCATGATGAATCGGCTGCAATGTTTGGAAATGTTTCAGGCAATGCAGGATTGTTCTCCAATGCGTATGATCTTTCCACGCTTTATCAAATGTTGTTGAATGGTGGCGTATTGGATGGTCAGCGGTTTTTGAAAAAGGAAACCATTGATCTTTTCACTGCTTACCATAGTGATATCAGCAGAAGGGCTTATGGTTTTGACAAGCCTGAAAAAGACAATGATAAAAGAAGAGAGCCTTATCCTTCTGCATTGGCTTCGCCTGAAACCTTTGGCCATACTGGTTTTACAGGAACTTGTGTTTGGGTAGATCCCAAAGCCAACCTGGTGTACGTGTTTTTATCCAATCGTGTGTATGAAAGCCGCGACAATAATTTGTTAGGCCGAATGAACATCCGCGGAAAAATTCAGGATGCTATTTACAGGGCTTTGCAAAAAGAAGAGGTTGAAAAATCAACCTCTTCTCAAAAGACTTCACAAACTTCCGATTAATCCTTTTTCTGATTGGGATTATTGGGTGGCCTTCGTTGTTGTTGTGGAGGCCGTTGTTGATTTCCTTTTTGCAGAGTGGGCCTTTGCTGGTTTGGACGTTGCTGCTGTTGTTGTCCGCCCTTTTGCATTTGCTGGTTTGTTTTTGGCAATTGTTTTTGCTGCGGCCTTTGTTGCTGTTTTTGTTCTCTTGCTTTTTGCTGTTTCTTTTTATCGGCCTTTTCCAAACTCTTTAAGGTAATGTGCCCAACTACATCTACAAATTCAGGTTCCACTTCTTTTGGTTTGGAAGAAGTAACTTCAACTGCTTCCAGTTCATCCGGAATAATATTTTGCTGATTGAGTGAGCGGATCTTTTTTACCCGTTCAATGGTCAATGGATATTGCTTGGTGCTATCGGGCAATACATACCACATCAGGTTTTTGAAAATATCTTTTTTGATGAGAGTTGCCGTTCCTCTTGTCACCTGAAGCATGTCTGCATTTTCAGGAAAACCCTGTAGAGCATCGAGGTAAGTATCCAACTCATAATTCAAACAACATTTCAGGCGGCCGCATTGTCCGCTCAGCTTTGTTTGATTGATGGAAAGATTTTGATAACGGGCCGCTGTTGTATTTACCGAACGGAAGTCGCTCAGCCAGGTAGCACAACAAAGTTCTCTTCCGCAGCTTCCAATGCCGCCAACTTTTCCGGCTTCCTGCCTTGAACCGATCTGTCTCATCTCTACCTTCAGCTTAAATTCGGAAGCGTAGATTTTAATGAGTTCGCGAAAGTCAACACTGTCATCGTCTATATAAAAGAAAGTTGCTTTTTTACCATCCGCCTGAATTTCCACCTGGCTCATTTTCATATTCAAATTCAATTGGCGGGCAATGGCGCGGCTTCGGATGAGTGCTTCCTTTTCTCTTGCCTTGTTCTGTTTCCAGATATCAATATCCCGGTCGCTGGAGCGACGCAACACTCTCTTCATCTCGGGATTGAATTCGTCCACGCCTTTCTTTTTCAATTGAAGGCGAACAACTTCTCCGGTCAGGGAAACTTCGCCCACGTCAAAGCCACTCACGCCTTCTACCGTAATGAGTTCGCCTTTTTCAAAAAATTGTAATGAACTATTCCGGAAAAAATCTTTGCGGCTCCCCTGGTTAAAACTTACTTCAATTACCCGGCAGGAATCGTTCACATCTGCCATCGGCAAATTAACCAGCCAGTCGTAAGCGTTCATACGGTTACAGCCACCGGTGCTGCAACCTCCATTGCTTTTGCATCCATTGGGTTTGCCTGTTCCACAGCTACTACATCCCATAGTATTCTTAACTCCTTAATTGTTAGTTATTAAATTATACTTTGAGGCCGGCAGTAGAACAGCTATGAACTAAGACTGTCAAAAGAGCCAGTATGGTCGAAGGATCACATAAGAATATGACGCTGACCGTGACTATTTATGATGAGTAGTGAATAGCTTATTAACTTCATTCTACACTTTGCCGATGACCTCTGATATATATTGAGTGGCGCTCAGGCGCCATTAGAGCAAATATAATTTTTTTATGGCTTAGGTGTGCAAAACAGTTGTATGGGCAAGAATATTAATGAGCTCTCATTTTAGAATAGGTGCAATACTTCACCTTCCATTCCATAGATCAAAGCATTGTTGAAGTATTAAGAAAGGATGTAAAAAATAAGAGCCGCTGCTTAACGGCTCTTAAAAAACAACTTCCATTTGGGTTAAGGTTTATCCCACCACACCCGTCCGGTCAAATCATCTTTTCCATTTAATCCGGGCTGTGCCTGAACAGCAGCTTTATAATTTGCTGTATTGATATTGGGTTCGGAACTTGGATAAGCCTGTCTTCTTGGTATAGGAATGTTGTTATTGTTAGGTGCCGGCGTTAATACAGGATAACCCGTCCTTCTCCACTCTGCCCATGCTTCATAACCATTCATATACAAATGCACCCATCGTTGGTAACCGATTTGTTGCAATGCATTCGCAGGATCATATGCAACGGAAGGATTGGCCATATAAGCTGAAAGGCCAGTGGTATCCCCTTTATCATTGGGATCGTACAAAACTTTTTCTACCTCGTTATCTATAGAAGGATCATAAGCTTTAAAGCTGTTACGGTTCCATTGCCGTACCGATGCTTCAATGGCCGCATCGTACTTAAGCTTTGCATCTGCATCACCGCCTGGAAGCCATCCTATTTTATCCGCTTCGGCTGCTGCCAGCAAAACCTGTGCATATGTAACGATATAAGCAGGTGCATTTTGTGTGCGTACATGAACACCAATGAAAGAAACGTTTTGTGAAGAAATAGTTCCGATAGCATTACCATCCAATCCGTAAGGCACACCATTGTAATCGCCGGTAGAAGGAGCACGATCAGCAAAGGTTTTCAATCTTGGATCACCTAATGGTTTCATGTAATCCACAATTGTTTTACTTGCCCAATACCAGGGACGGCCCTGAACATCTACCACATAATACCAATAATTTTCATTAGCTGCTTCGGCAAGATGAACATAAACGGCATTTTGATTATTATCAGTGAACACGCCGGAACTCCAGGCATCTGCCAGTTCTGCTTTCCCTTTAGCAGGATCCACTTTTGATAAACGCAAAGCCATCAACATGCGCATGGAGTTAGCCAGCCTGCGCCAGTTATCCATATTGCCATTGTATAAAATATCGCCGGTTACAGCATTGCCATTATCAATTTGTGCTGCTGCTTCTTTCAGCTCTTTCATCAAATCATAATAAATATCTTTTTGGCTGTCATATTTCGGTGTGAAATTATCTTTCCCTTTCAATGCTTCTGAATAAGGAATATCGCCCCAGCGATCGGTCATGTGCCAATAAAAAAATGCACGGAGAATTCTTGCTACGGCTAGCTGATTATTTTTTGAGCCATCGTTTACATTAAAACTTTTGGTATTGATGATCGTTTGAAGATTTTGAAGGGCTCCGGAATAGATGTAATAAAAATCGAAGTTTTGAGAGATATATCTTGAAGCATCGGTATATGGTTTTTCGGACCATTGCTGAACATACAAATTT
>JAICTW010000648.1 GCA_025936195.1 Flavisolibacter sp. | reverse complement strand
GGACTTACCATTCTCTATTCTCTTTTAATTGAAGTCTGCGGCATCACACATATTTTTATCGCAAGTAAAGCATTAGGGCTTCCGGCTTCCATGGAAGCAAGTGCCATTGCTTATGTGATCTCTGTTTTACTAATGCTGGTATCACCTTTTTTAAGAGGTCTTGGCGCTGTGGAACTGGCCATGGTTTTTGTTTTGAAATCGTTTGGATTTTCGGCAGTGAATGCCTTAGCAATAACCGTGCTTTACCGTTTCTTCGAATTTTGGCTGCCACTGCTCTCCGGCTTCTTCTCTTTTGCATGGAAAGGCCGTTACATTTTCATGCGTCTCTTTCCTGCGCTTCTTGTATTTGCATTGGGCGTTGTTAATATTCTTTCTGTTATTACTCCGCCCATTGCTGAACGGTTGCACCTTCTTTCACGGTTTGTTCCGATTGAATCCATCCGCGTATCCAATCAATTTGTTTTGCTCACCGGTTTTATTCTTTTGATCACTTCGGCTTATCTCATACGCGGACAAAGAAATGCCTGGCTGCTGGCCATGATCCTTTCTGTAATTTCTTTATTTGGTCACATGTTCAAAGCGCTGGATTATGAAGAAGCCATTCTTGCTGCTTCTGTATTGCTGGTTCTTTCTGTAAGCGCAAGAGAATACCGTTTGAAAAGCAATCCCAAACTGGTGCAATTGGGTTTTGTTTCTGTAGCTTTTGTTTTTGTAGCGGTACTGATCTTTGGTTTTATAGGATTTTATTTTTTGGATCCAAAGCATTTTGGATTTTCATTCACTACACTGCAGTCATTGAAATTTTCTGCACAGAATTTTATTCTTTTTGACCGCGATGATCTGATTCCGAAAACAAAATTTGCACACGAGTTTATAAGACTGATGCATACATTGGGTTTTCTGACCTGGGGATTTCTTGCCTTTGTATTGGTGAAGCCAATCCTGAACCGCAAACGCTTTTTCAGCGATCCTGGCGAAAGGGCAAAAATCTTATTGGAGCAATATGGTAATTCGCCTGTTGATTATTTTAAGATCAACCCGGATAAACTTTTGTTTTTCTCGGATCATGTCGATGGTTTTGTTTCTTACCGCATCACCAATGGTTTTGCCATCGTATTGGAAGAACCCGTTTGCGCCGAAGAAAATAAGATCGTTGTTTTAAGAGAGTTTGACAGCCACTGCAGAAAAATGGGATTGAAAACAGCTTTTTACCGCGTGGATGAAAACAGCATTTCTTATTTCCATTTTTTAAAGAAAAGAAAATTACTGATTGGGCAGGAAGCCATTTTGGAAATTGAAAAATTTTCATTGGAAGGAAGGGATAAAAAATCGCTACGCAATGGATTGAACAGTTTGCAAAAGAAAGGATATGTTACTTCATTAGTGAAAGCTCCATTGTCCTTTGATTTAGTTGAAGAAATGAAACAGGTATCCGATGAATGGTTGAAAGTGTATAACAAAAAGGAACTGATCTTTTCACAGGGTATGTTCGCATCAACAATTGCAGAACACGATGTGATCATCATAAGAGATGGCGAACAAAAGTTGAAAGCCTTTCTCGATATCATTCCCGATTTTGCACCTAAAGAAGTAACCTACGATCTCATTCGCAAAACTCTGGATGCACCAGGCGGCTGCATGGATGCACTAATCATTGAATTGATCAACTATGCCAAACAGCAGCAAGCGAAGTATTTGAATCTTGGCCTGGTGCCAATGACCGGAATAGAAGAACCAGATAACACAGCAGAACAACTGATGAATTATGCGTATCGCAAACTGAAACGTTTCCGTCACTACTCAGGCTTGCGAAGCTTCAAAGAAAAATATGCTTCTGTTTGGCACAATAAATATTTGATCTACGAAAATGATTTTGATCTGTTACAACTACCAATGGCTTTGAATAAGGTGATGCAGCCAAAAAATACGCAGGCATGAAAACAGTTGTTTGCCTGATGATAATGTTTTACTTTTTTGCTGCAAACGCACCAAACGATTTGCCCTTGCATTATACAGATAGTAGCGATACTAACAAGCCATTGATCGTCTATCTGTCTGGCGATGGAGGAATGAACAGTTTCACCAATTCACTGATTCAGTCTTTAAACAAAAAAGGATATGCTGTATTGGCGCTTGATGCTAAAGATTATTTCTGGCAGAAGAAAGAACCGCAGAAATTTGCCGCTGACATGAGCCAGGCCATCAGCACTTATCTCAAAGATAAAAAGAGAAATAGCTTCATTATTCTGGGCTATTCTTTCGGCGCCGATGTTTCTCCTTTTTTGGTTACCCGGTTACCCTCGTATTTATCTGCAAAATGCAAACAGGTTGTGTTGCTTTCTCCCTCAGTTCATACAGACTTTGAAATTAAAATCCTGGACATGCTGGGTTGGGGAAGCAAAAAAGATAAGAATGTAGTAAGTGAACTCAATAAATTAACCACACCTGTTCAGCATTTCTTCGGAAAAGATGAAGATGATTTTCCGCTCGACGAAGTGACCATTAAAAAACAAGTGGTGGTTAT
>JAICTW010000719.1 GCA_025936195.1 Flavisolibacter sp. | reverse complement strand
GTGAAGAAGTGGTGCAGATGTACATTGTTGATCCTGTAGCCTCGGTTACACAGCCCGTGAAAAAATTGAAAGGCTTTCAAAAAATATTTTTGAAAAAAGGTGAAAGCAAACAGGTAAGCTTTACCATTGGCAAAGAGCAATTGAGTTTTTACAACAGCGATTTGAAATGGATTGCAGAACCGGGAGATTTTAAAGTGCAGATCGGAACCAGTTCCAATGATGTGAAGGAGGCAGCGTTTAAGATGGTGAAGTAGCTGGTATTAAAATGATTTGATGAGAAGCGCAGAGGTTTGAAACTTCTGCGCTTCTTCTTTTTGAGTTTCTATCTTCTTTTTCTCTTGAAAGAAAAAGAAGCAAATCCCGATAGCTATCGGGACAAGCGAGTTCGATGCGGGAGATTCTTTCAGTTCGAAGTCTCCTCTGACGAACTCGCATTTGGAAGAGTCATTTAGATTGAACTCTTTAGGTTGGAGATGCTGCTGCGTGCTATGCGGTGCAACTGGAGGCGCTGCATTTTTCACTTCAAGAGTTGTACTTACCTGATGATTGTACAAGTGAAAAATAAGGCGCTTGAACAGTTCCCTAATTCGAAGAGCTAGCATTCCTTTCTATTGGTGCTCTCATAGTTTTCAGTCAACTTGCTTCTTGGTACTTAATATTCTTCACATCACTTGAGCGGTATTCAACCCAAAAAATATACACAGTTTAATTGGATCAATGTACGATCCTCCGCTCCGGCGGCACTGCCTGTCCCGCTTTGCGGGAATGACGGAACAAGAAAATGAATGTTCAGCACTTTCCTCATTGTAGCTCTAGTGAAGACTGTGTACAAGAACAAGGCACTGGTACAAATTATAAAACTGCTGTGACTTAATGCATGCCCAAAGCATCCGAGTGTTTCAGGGCGCTGGCTTGGAAAAAGCGGCGGAGCATTTGCTTTTTCCTTGATTTTTTTGTTTCTTTTTTTATCAAGAAAAAAAGAAAAGAAAACAATCATTTACTCGCCACCCTATATCCTTCCTTTTTATCCAGCCCATACACATCTCTTCTTAATTGCAATGTTCCATCATCATTCACCCACGCAGTGTAATACGTTATAGACACCGCAACAGGTGTTGGCAATTTCACCCATTGCTCCTTACCTGAATTCATAGCGGCTTTTATTTTTTCGGATGACCATTCAGGTGAGTTGCGTAAAAGATATTTCGCCAGTTTAAAGGGTTCAGCCAGCCTGATACAACCATGACTGAATGTTCGCTTTGGATATTTGAATAAACCTTTTGCCGGTGTATCGTGGAAATAAATTCCATAATCGTTGGGAAAAACAAATTTCACCAGTCCCAGCGAATTGTGCGGACCCGGCTTTTGTCTGATCACCGGCAAGCCATTTTCATAACCTGTGATCTCATAACCATTGTTGCGCAAATAATTTTTGTTGCGTTCCATGACAGGCAGCATTTCGTTTTCAACAATACTTTGCGGAACATTCCAGTAGGGACTGAAAACAATATTCGTCATTTCATCGTTGAACACTACGGTTTCATGTCCTTCCGCACCTACTACAATATCCATATCAAAAACATCCTCTGCTCCTTCATACACATGTAATTTGTATTCAGGAATATTGGCGACCAATCTTGTTCCCGATGTTAACGGAGCAGTTTGCCAGCGGTCCATATTCACCAGCACCTGTTGAATGCGGTCTTCCACCGGAACATTCAGTTCTTTGATCAGCAGGGCATCCACTACCCCGTTTGCCGTAAAGCCAAAACGCTTTTGAATTTTTTGTACAGCAGTAACCAGTTCATTGGTGAAGAGATCGGAGGTATCATCGGAAGTAAACTCGCCTGTAATTCTCAATCGTTCTTTGATTTGTTTGATCACAGGAGACCGTTGGCCTTTCAGATAATATTTTTGTGTGGCCACAATTTTTGGCCAGCCGCCTTTGCCTTGAATTTGGTATAAGCGATCTATTGCTTGTTGAAGTTTTTCGTATTGCCGGCCTGCAGAATAATGTGTGGTCTCTTTTTGAGTAGTATCGC
>JAICTW010000646.1 GCA_025936195.1 Flavisolibacter sp. | reverse complement strand
TTTGAATTACTCATGGATATAAGAGTAGCGATATTTGAAGACAATAAATTAGTGAGGGATGCTCTTCATACTATTCTTGATGGCACATCAGGATTTTGTTGCTGCGGAGCCTTTGCGGATGGTAACAGATGGGAGGCAGACATACGCAGAAGCGAACCCGATGTAATTTTAATGGACATTGGTATGCCCGGACTAACCGGTATTGAAATAACAAAAAAAATCAGTGAGCGTTATCCTCATATAAAAATTTTGATACAAACAGTATTCAATGAAAGCGAAAAAATATTTCATGCGCTCTGTGCTGGTGCTTCCGGCTATATTCTTAAAAACGATCCTCCTCATAAATATATTGAAGCTATTAATGATGTGTACAATGGTGACGCTCCCTTCAGTGCTGCAGTAGCCAAGCAGGTACTTACTTTTTTTACTAACCAGAATGTTATTCTTGTATCACCAGGAAACGAAGACTATCATTTAAGTGAAAGAGAAAAGGAAATTCTTCACCTGATGGAAGAGTCGTTTAATTATAAAACAATTGCGGAAAAGTTATACATCAGCTATAAAACCGTACGTACACACGTAAGAAATATTTACAGAAAACTCCACGTAACCAGCCGTAACGAAGCTGTAGTAAAAATGCGCCAGCAGGGTATCTTCTGATTTTAAAAATACTGCAATGAGGTATTGTTTCTGCAGAATTGAGAACTGAACTTTCGGTTCTAAAGAACCATAATTATGGAAGTGAAATTTGGGCGAAGCCCTCCTGGTTTCTTTCTGCACATTTCTTTGAAGCCATTATAGAAACCCAAACGGAATCTCAATTTTTTTCACTGTTTAATTTATACTTTATGAATCGGATAACTAAAACTTTAGTAACCTTAATATTATTTCTTTCCATTCTTACTTCATCGTGCAAAAAAGATTTGGCAGATAACCGTGTAACTGATCAAAATAATGCTATAGCAAGAGCAAAGTCCGTTCAACCCAGTCTGCAAAGTCAGTTGGTGACAGGCCTGGGAGGCGGTTGGGGCAGTACAATCGGCCCTGGTGGCGATCTGTTTGTGCCCGATGGCAAGGCAGGCTCAATCTTACGCATTGACCCAAAGACCGGCGATTATACAACTTTTGCCAGTGGATTACCGCAGTTGATTCCCGAAGTTGGTATTGGGGGAATCTCAGATGTTGCATTTCTCAACGAAAAAGCCTACGTCCTTGTAACATTGGTTGACGACCCTACCTTCCCAACAAGCCAGATTAACGGCATTTATCGCATTGACGGCCCAAACAGTTTCAAGGTTATCGCAGATATCGGCGCTTACAACATAGCCCATCCGCCAACGGGTTTTCCTATTGATGTATTAACAGGAGTTTTGTATGCGATGGAACCTTATCGTAACGGTTTCCTCGTAACTGACGGCCACTTTAACCGAGTGCTGTACGTTACGTTCGACGGTGAGATCACCATGTTCCGGGAGTTTAATGACATCGTCCCCACCGGCTTGGCAGTGAGAGGCAATCTGGTATACATGTCCGAAGCTGGCCCCGTGCCTCATCTTCCTGAAAATGGGAAGGTTGTGTCCTTCGGCCCTAATTCGCCGACGGTTACAAATATTGCCTCGGGCGCTCCGCTGCTCGTTGATGTGGAGTTCGGTCGTGGTCAAATGCTTTTTGCTCTTTCCCAGGGGAATTTCAGCGACGACCCCGCAGGCTCTCCGGCGCTGCCGAATACCGGTTCACTTGTAAGGGTTAACGGGGGATGGGTCGCTTAGCATTATCGCGGACAAACTTAATATCCCTACTTCTTTTGAGATCATTGGGAACACAGCGTACATTGTCACACTCGGCGGTGAGGTGTGGACTGTTGATGATATCGTCAGTGCACCCTACGGCCAGCTCATCAGAAACATCCCCTACATAATCACGGCTGATTGATAATAATACAAGGGCAAAAACAATTGAAGATTTTTCTTATAGTTTAACAAGCAGAAAAGCAGTTCGCTGATTTATCAACGACTGCTTTTTATTTATTTAAATCACTTTAACATTGAGTAAATTGATTGGCAGCTTACTATAAGTTAATATATTAAGTGGTTCAATCATTTAATCAGGCATTGTATAAAACAAAAAAGCCTCTCAGATAATCTGAAAGGCTTAAATAAGAATGGCGGCTACCTACTCTCCCACATTTTGGTGCAGTACCATCGGCCATGAGGGGCTTAACTTCTCTGTTCGGAATGGGAAGAGGTGAACACCCTCGGAAAAACCACCATAAAAACTTGGCTAATAGCTAATTAGCTAACAGCTAAATAAGGTCATATTGGAAAAGCTTATCATCAAGAAAAAAAATTAAAGCATACGGGTAATTAGTACTACTCGGCTAACATATTACTATGTTTACACCTGTAGCCTATCAACGTTATCGTCTATAACGACCCTTAAAAGTAAACTCATCTTGTGGAAGGTTTCACGCTTAGATGCTTTCAGCGTTTATCCTGGCCGTACATAGCTACTCTGCATTGCACCTGGCGGCACAAC
>JAICTW010000335.1 GCA_025936195.1 Flavisolibacter sp. | reverse complement strand
CGGGCCCGTGTCTCAGTGCCCGTGTGACTGGTCGTGCTCTCACACCAGTTACTGATCGCAGGCTTGGTGGGCCGTTACCCCGCCAACTACCTAATCAGGCGCACGCCCATCCAAAACCGCCGGAGCTATAATAATAAAGTGATGCCACTTCATTATGTTACGATGTATTAATCCTCCTTTCGGAGGGCTATTCATCAGTTTTGGGTAAGTTGCGTACGTGTTCCGCACCCGTTTGCCGGTCGCCAGCAACTGTATTGCTACAGTCCTGCTGCCCCTCGACTTGCATGTATTAAGCCTGCCGCTAGCGTTCATCCTGAGCCAGGATCAAACTCTCCATTGTAAATGAGTTTTGATACTGACTATTAAAATTCTCAAATAAGAAAATTAACGAGTCAATTTCGAATTTTATTCGCTTGACTTACCTAGTGTTTATCATTAAGATAAACGTTGCTGTTGCTTCCAAACTTTCAAAGATCTTAAACCGTTTTTTTGAACGATTTCGAAGATGACAAGATTTCGAATCTTCAGGCCTTTCGCCTCATCTTTTTCCATTTTAAGAACTCTATTTGCGAACCAATTTTTCAATTGGGAGTGCAAATGTAGGAGCCTTTTTATTTCTACCAAAATTATTTCTGATTTTATCAGAGATTTTTGGAGCCATTAACAATTTGAAAAAGAACTAACTAATTGATTTTTTTAAAGCGGATTGCAAAGATACGTGACCCGTACAATTCGCACCAAAATTTTCAGCGATTATTTACTCACAAAGATTTTAAAATCTATGGACAAAGTTGAGAGTAATTGTTGTTTCAAAAAGCGGGTGCAAAGATATGTAAGTTTTTGACACTCAACAAATTAATTCACACCACTTCTGATAAAAAAATGCAAAAGCGTTTTGCATTTTTAATTGTTACATCAGATTTTCAAAAAGCGGACGCAAAGATACGGGCCTATCATCATTCGTTCCAAATGATTTGAAAAAATAATTGTTAGAATGCTGTGAAAGCGAAGCCCGGTAAAGGAAAATAATTTTGAGGGTAATTCACTTTTGTAAGAAACAATCCATGTGCAGGAATAGAATAGCCTGCCTTTTTCTCCCCTACAAATAGTTTTTCAAAATCCATCATTGATAATTTATGCCGGCCAATCTTTAATAAAGTCGCCGTAATTGCTCTTACCATTCCGCGAAGAAATCTGTTGGCTTCTATATTATAAGTGAGTGTGTCACCTCTTACTATCCATTGACTTTTGATCAGGCTGCAATTAAAGTTCTTTACCTGAGTGTTTGTTTTTGAAAAAGCAAAGAAGTTTGTTTGCTGTGCTATGAATTCTGAAGCATGCTGCATCAGCTCAATATCCAGCTTGTATGGAAAGTATAAAGATGTAGCTTGGAGAAAAGGATCTTTAAATTGATGAACATTATATATGTACTCTCTGCTTGTGGCATCGAAACGGGAATGAGCTGATGAAGGCATTTGAAACAAATTCTTCACCACAATATCCCGTGGCAGTAAAGCATTCATTTTATAAACGAACTGAGGATTGATCACATCTTCATAATTAAAATGAAAAAAATTTTGAAGCGCATGAACACCTGTGTCGGTACGGGAAGATCCTGTAAGCCTCACCCCCGATTCCTCTCCTTTCAAAGAGGGAAGCAAGTTTATCCTGTGAATAATGTTGAAAGCTTTTTCTATTTCCGCCTGAATAGTATTGGCGTTTCCCTGTATCTGGAAGCCACTGTAGTTGGCCCCTTTGTATGCTACTTCAATAAAATACCTGGACATGTTATTCCCCAATCATTGCTTTGAATCTTTTGAGATAATAATCGTCTTTTATTTCCGAGGCTAGAGATGAAAACTTTTCCTGGTTGCTGACATGAAGATAAGCCGCATCAAAAAACAGGTATTTACCAGCAGAGGTTAAGAATAGAGAACTTAGATTTTTGATTTGCTCTGTGGTAAAACACTTTGATTTGAAAGCCTTCTTTGCATCTTCCACCATTGCCTCATCTGTTTCCTCGGCAGCCATATTCTTCCTTAGCTTAAAGAAATCTTTGTCAGATGCAACTGATTTGCATTGTGCTTTCACCGGTGCTGCATTTTTTTCAGCAACAATGACAGGCGTTTGCTCCACGGTATCTTTTTTCAACTCTTCAACATGTATAAAGCCGTCCTGCTGTTCGGATGAATCGCCTTCGGTTGGTTGTTTCAGAATGACCGGCGGATTAGGTATTATTAAACGAATGGTATCCTGCTCCCCCTCATATTTGTCATAAAACACCAAACCAAAACCTTCCGAAGTAGAACTTTCCGAATGCTTTTTTATTTGCGATCTTTTAAAAACTGTTGCTTCTTCCTGTAAAGACGCATCTTCTTTTTTTGCAGAACTATCCAAATTGGTATTGGCTGACGTATCATTTGCTATTTGCTTAGGTAGTTCTTTTTGTTCTGTCAATGCAATCACATTTTTTACTGAATCTTGTTTAAGAGAAGCATTGCCAACATCATCCTGCTTATTAATTTCCGGTTTTGTTTCAACTATGAGTGCAGTATCCTTCTTTTCTGTTTCTGATGCTACATCTGTTTGCAACGATTTTGCAGTGCTTGTGTCTTGTGTCAAACCGGTGTCCTTCATTTGCAATTTTACTTCTTCCGCAAGTTGTTTATTATTTACCGCTACATCTTCCTTCGCCCTCACTACAGAATAAAGCAAAGAAGTATCATTAGCAGCCTTAGAAAGAAGAGCTGAGAAGCTATCGTTTCTTTTTTGATAAGAAATATTTTTTGCGGACTCATCTTTCTGAGCATTTATAATGGTGAGATCCTGCCAATCAAAAAGACCTAAACCCGACGCAAAATTTTTAATTAAAAAGCCCCGGTCCTTTCCACCCAATGTAACAGCAAACCTTGATTCAGCCTGTGAGGAAGAAAATCCAATGGAAAAATTATACGTGCTGTCAACAAGGTTAGATAAGATCAAATAACCCGATGCTTCAGAACTGAAAATTTTATCGTTCATTTTTACATAGAACGGATCATAATTATCGGACTGCAGATAAATAAAATATACTTTTTGAGCAGAGGCACAAAACGCAGAGGCAATCAACACTACAGTAAAAAACAGGCTTCTCATCGTTTCAAATTTAGCGGAAATCTTGAATGAAATTGAATTGATTTACATTCCTCAAACAGTATTTTAATTCTCCTTAACATTGAAATGAATTACTGCAACCCATTAATCCGCCAGAAACTTATGGAGCACTTCAATTGTTCTTTTGTTACTCTCAACCGTTTAACACCCTCTTTACACTATTCTTCAGAATTGCTTCAGAATGCCATGGTAAGCTTGCATCCTAACTAAAAAATTATTAACCATGACAGTGAAACAATCATTAGCTGCCATACTGGTGGTGGCTGCTACCTCAGTCGGAAGCATCTGGGGATACAGCCAATACCAGCAAAAGCAGTTAACAGCAACAAACACAGAAAGCAATTTATTTAAACCGGTAAGCTATACAGGCGATCCTGTGGTTGGTGGCCCCGAAGTAGATTTTGAAAAAGCAGCAACCAAAGCAGTACCGGCAGTCGTTCACATTAAGACTGTGACCAAGGCTAAACAAGCCAATGCTCCTGATATGCAGGACAATCCTTTCCGCGATTTTTTTGGTGATGGTTTTGGCGATATGTTTGGCGGAAGAGGAGATGCCCAACCACAGGTACAAAGAGCTTCCGGCTCCGGAGTTATTATAAATGCCGACGGATACATTGTTACCAACAACCACGTTGTTGATGGCGCTGATGAATTCACAGTTACCTTAAGCAACAATAAAACATACAAAGGCAAATTGATTGGTAAAGATCCAAGCAGTGATCTTGCCGTAGTTAAAATTGACGCCAGCAATCTTCCTTTTCTAAATTTTGCCAATTCGGATGATGCTCGTCTTGGACAATGGGTATTAGCTATTGGTTACCCTTTAAATCTGGATGCAACAGTAACCTCAGGCATCATTAGTGCCAAATCAAGAAGCCTTGGCATTAACAGCCGCCAGAGTAAAACACCATTGGAGGCATTCATCCAAACCGATGCTGCTATCAACCCTGGTAATAGTGGTGGTGCTCTTGTCAATCTTGATGGAGATTTAATTGGTATCAACAGTGCCATTGCTTCACCAACAGGTTCGTATGCCGGTTATGGTTATGCTATTCCATCAAACATGGTAAAGAAAATTGCTGCTGATATTATTAAATACGGAAGTGCCAAAAGAGCTTACCTGGGGGTAATGTTTGGCAATGATCAAATGAGCCAGGAAGATCGCGAAAAGAATAATATTAAAGACGGTAATGGCGTGTATGTAATGGATGTGGCAGAGAACAGTGCAGCCGCAGAAGCTGGTATTCAAAAAGGCGATTTCATT
>JAICTW010000808.1 GCA_025936195.1 Flavisolibacter sp. | reverse complement strand
TCCATCGAAAATTTAAGCGGAACAAAATCGGGATGCTGTAAAATAGATTTCATCCAAAAGAAATACCGGAAGGCAAACAGAGGCCGGTATAAAAAATTATAGAACATCACAAAATCCTTGGTCAGGTAAATGATTTCTTTTTGATTGAAAGAGGCAACCAGCTTCAAATTGTAAAGAATGTCCTTCAGGTATTTTTCAAAACTGTATTTACCGTTATTTAAATTGAAAGCAGTAAAAGCAACGGTATTTTCTTTACTGCCTAAGGCCTGATCTAACGAAAGGTCAAAAGCTTCACAAAGAATTTTTGCTTCTTCCAAAACCAAAGGCGTTTCACTCCGGATTCTTCTATAAGCGCTATCATTACTTACATGAAGAAGTTCTGCTATTGCATCTGGAAGAGAAGCTTCAATAGGAAGCTTTTCCCTTATTCGCCTAAATAAATATTCCTGTATAGAGCTGTTCATGCAAGAACTGTTTTAGCAAAAAACGCAACTTTCTCAATCCTCTAAGTAAAATACGGGAAAATATATCAATAGCCAACCGCTGTATAAAGGGTATTTGCAAAAACTGCCAATGCCTTCTTAAGCTGTCGAAGATTCAATTAGAAGCAGGTTCCCTATAAGTATAGTTTAGCCTTGGAATCAAAAATTATTCACTGCCAAACTCCCTGTTATGAAAAAGTTCTTCTCTGTACTTCTTGTCATTATCAATATCCACTGTTTCGCCCAGGCGCCAAAATGGTTTGTCAGCTTTTCATTTGGTACTGCTTTTGGCGGACCTTCCGCTTCCCTGAAAAGCCAAATGAAAACACAAGGCTATGGGGATGATGCCCAAAGCACCTTCGTTATTTTTGGCTCGGGCACGAGTCATTATCCCCAGGGTGGCTCCATAGCCTTCCTCGCAAAAGGAGGAAAAAAAATCTCCGGCAATAAAGACATCTATTTTGTTGCTGGCGTTTCTGAAAAGGCTACAATAGAAGGCTTCAAAGCTAAAGGATGGAGCGATGGAATTTTTGGCCTTTTTGCAGGCACTTATGGTGATCATGTATTGGTAGATTACACCGCTTACCAGCTTGGCGCCGGCTATATGTATTCGCTTGCCAATACAAAAACAAAATTCGGGTTGGGACCATCAATCTATTTTCTTAACTACAGTGTTGAAGAAAATTTTTCAGGTAAAGAAACACGCACATCAGTTGTTCCCGGCGCATCCTTTACTGCAAGGGTGCCATTAGGCAAAGAGAAAAAATTATTTGGAACAGAACTCTTCTTTGATGGAAATATGGCGCCTTCTGTAAAAATGAAATCGAATAAAACAGATGGATTCCAGCCTAAAAATGTCGCCATGTTTTCAGGGAACGTGGGCATTGCTTTTACCTTCCGGAAAAAATTATAGCATCCGTTTTCATCCTCAAAAAAGATTTTATGAAATATATTTTATTGTTGTTGATAATTACAATGACAACAACTTCATGCTATCATGTTTATTATTCGCCAAACACAGCAAACGCTCCCCTGCTTAGCGAAAAAGGTGAAGTCAGAGTCAATGGCCTTTATGCGAGTGGTGGAAACAGTGAATTTGGAGGTGGTGAAATTCAGGCGGCAGCGGCAGTTAGTA
>JAICTW010000511.1 GCA_025936195.1 Flavisolibacter sp. | reverse complement strand
GCATTGCAGACAGCAGTTCTTCGTTTTGTTATCAGTTGATACAAGTTGCAAGCAATCTTAAAACTTTATCTATTTCACTAAACGGTGTTCAACAAACATCATTAAAGGTTGAAGACGGATTGTGCGAATGGAAGCTTCCTTTGAAAGAAGGAGTGAATAAAATTATTGTTGAAGGAGAAAAAGATGATCAGGTTTTCAGTGACAGTGTTCAAACGAAAATTCACCTGCAATCACCTTGTCTTACCAACGCAAAAATTCCTTTTAAACAGATCAATATTATGCTGGGAAGCACCCGTTGTTTTGTTGATGAAAAAGGCCAGTGGTGGCAACCCGATCAACCCTATCAAAAAGAAAGCTGGGGATTTATCGGTGGTAAGAAATTCAAACTGGAGAACAATGGCCGTTTGCCTTACGGCACGGATAAAAACATTATCGGAACAGATGATGATCCCATTTATCAAACACAGCAAACAGGGATACAACAATACCGGTTGGATGTTCCTGCCGGCAATTA
Organism: Flavisolibacter sp.; assembly: GCA_025936195.1. The sequence continues at coordinate 2,678 of JAICTW010000511.1, read as the reverse complement.
TGAGCTCACCTTATACTTTGCTGAACTCCTGGGTGGCAAAGTGAAACAGCCTCCGTATAATTTGAATGAAGATGAAAGAGATGATAAGATGAAGCGAAGAATTTTTGACGTGACTGTAAACGGACAAACCATACTTCATCATTTCAACATTGCAGACGATTATGGATTGGCAACAGCAGTGGTAAAGTCTGTAAAAATAACAGTGAACAATGCAGAAGGAATTCTGATCAATTTTCAACCGGAAGAAGGTGAATCAGTATTAAATGCATTACAGGTAAAAAAATTAGATTGAAGAAGAACATCATAAAATATATCAGGCAAATTCTTTTTCTATGCTGCCTTGTAAACTGCATGTATTTTTCTCATGCACAGATCAGCACAAGACTGAATGAAAACTGGCAGTTTTTGAAGCAGGACCTGGGAGGTGTATGGGAGGCGGTAAGGCCACTAACGAAAACAGGACCGGAAAATGTTCCGGTTTGGCAAAAAGTTTCTTTGCCGCATTGCATTAATGCAGAAGATGCAGTGGACAGTATTCCCAATTATTACCAGGGAGCAGCCTGGTATCGAACGCAGTTGCACATTGACAATCCTTATAAAAACGGGCGAACGCTTTTACATTTTGAGGGTACCGGACAAAAAACAGAAGTGTATGTCTATACAACAAAAGTCGGTTCTCATGTGGGAGGTTATGATGAATTTACCGTTGACATAACCGATGCAGTGGCGGCATTTCAAAAAACAGGAATTTACTCGGAACAATTTGATAAAAAAATTCCGTTGGTTATTCGTGTGGACAATTCGAGAGATCTGCAAATGATCCCTTCCAATCTTTCTGATTTTGTTGTGTACGGAGGCTTGTACCGCTATCTCAATCTTGTTTATGTTCCTTCTGTTTCCATTGATAAAGTTTTTGCTTCAGCAAGTGTGAACGATAAAACCAATAAGGGAGAGGTCACTGTTCAAGCAAGAGTTTACAATCCTGATAATCTTGATGACTTTGTTCTTATCACCAAACTTTTCGACCCATCAGGTAAGTTGGTTCAGCAAAATCAAAAAATCACTTCAACTATTAATGGGGATTTAACTACTGCAAATTTTTCTCTCAGCAAGGTACAACGATGGTCGTCTGTTGATCCTGTTCTTTATACGGTTGAACTCATTTTGAAACATGGAGCCGATAGTGTTGTTCAAAAAGAGAAAATCGGTTTCAGAAGTTTTGAATTTTTATCCAAAGGCCCGTTCTTATTGAACGGAAAGAGACTGCTGCTTCGCGGCACACACCGGCACGAAGATGCAGCAGGTGTTGGTGCTGCACTTACGGAAGAAATGATGCGAAAGGAAATGATTCTCATCAAAGAAATGGGCGCCAATTTTATTCGCCTCGGTCATTACCAGCAATCAAAAATCATTTTGGATTTATGCGACAGCCTCGGCTTATTGGTTTGGGAAGAAATTCCCTGGTGCCGCGGTGGTTTGGGTGGAGAAGTCTATAAGCAACAGGCAAGGCGAATGCTCACCAATATGATTGAGCAGCATTTCAATCATCCTTCTGTAATTATATGGGGACTCGGAAATGAAAATGACTGGCCCGGCGATCAGCCGCAATTCGATAAAGAAGCGATAAGAGGTTTTATGAAGGAGCTGAACGAGGTGTCGCATGATTTAGATCCTTCGCGGAAAACAGCCATCAGGCGATGTGATTTTTGCAGCGATATTGTTGATGTCTACTCACCTTCTATTTGGATGGGATGGTACAAGGGAAATTTTGCAGAATACAAAGCCGAATCAGAAAACGAATTCAGTAAGGTCAATCATTTTTTGCATATTGAATGGGGCGGCGACAGTCATGCAGGAAGGCATTCGGAAAGAATCGAAAGCTTATTGCAACAGGCATTAAAAGCAAAAGGTCATGCACCACTGAGTGACAGTATGTTTATACAATTTGCAAAAGCATCCAAAGATGGCGACTGGAGTGAAACCTATATCTGTAATTTATTCGACTGGCATTTAAAAGAACAGGAGAACATGCCCTGGTTAACCGGCACGGCTTTCTGGACATTCAAAGATTTTGCTACGCCGCTTCGTGCTGAGAATCCCATTCCTTATGTGAACCAAAAAGGCGTGGTGGAAAGAGATGGTACGATCAAAGAAAGCTATTATGTCTTTCAATCGTATTGGTCGCAAAAGCCGATGGTACATATTTGCGGACATTCTTTTACTACGAGATGGGGCAATGCCGGTGAAGAAAAATTGGTGCAGGTATATTCGAACTGCAATGAAGCAGAACTTTTTGTAAATGGGAAATCGTATGGTGTGAAAAAAAGAAACGGCCAGGATTTTCCGGCAGCAGGATTAAGATGGAATGTTGTGTTCAGCGAAGGCAAGAATTCTGTTCGTGTGATTGCCCGCCAAAACAAAATACAAGTATCTGATGAAATCACTGTGAATTACCAAACAGAAAAATGGAAGCAGCCTGCCAGATTCATACTGGAAAAAATAAAGGATGAATCTGGAATTTCAACAGTGAAGGCAATGCTTGTTGATGCTGATAATATTCCCTGCTTAGATGCCATGAACAAAATAGTTTTTGGAATTACAGGTGATGGAAAGCTGATTGAAAACCAGGGAACGAGCACTGGCTCTTCTTCTGTGCAACTAAGCAATGGTAAAGCCAT
>JAICTW010000543.1 GCA_025936195.1 Flavisolibacter sp. | reverse complement strand
TGCTAACCCGCTGATCATACAAAATGGTGAAACTTTGCCGAGGCAAATTAATGCCTATGGCCCCGATGTTTTTTGCGATTACATCTTGAATTTCATTGACCGGAATAAGAATGGAGAGAAGCCATTCTTTGCTTACTACGCAATGGTTTTGGTGCACGAACCTTTTGTGCCTGCTCCAAATAGTAAAGATTGGAGTGATACCACAAAACGCTATCAGGAGAGTAATCAATATTTCGGTGACATGGTATTCTATATGGATAAAAATGTAGGAAGGATAATGGACAAGCTGGAGCAAACAGGTCTTGCGGAAAATACACTCGTCATTTTTTCAGGTGATAACGGAACCAATGTCCATATCACTTCTCAAATGAAGAATGGTCAATCCATTAAAGGAGACAAGGGCCACCTGACAGACGGTGGCACGCATGTTCCACTCATTGCCTATTGGAAAGGAAGATCGGCAAAAGGCATTGTGAATACAGACCTGACAGACTTCAGTGATTTTTTGCCAACGATGATGCAGGCAGCAAGTATCTCTCTTCCTAAAGAACAAACTATTGATGGCAAAAGTTTTCTCCCGCAAATCTTAGGTCAAGATGCTAAAGCCAAAGAATACATATACATGTATTATCAACCCAGATGGGCAGGTTTTGAAAATGGTGTGTTTGCAAGAGATAAAAAATACAAGCTTTACGGGGACGGCCGTTTTTATAATTTGGAAAAAGATGTGTTGGAACAAAATGATTTGAACGGCAAAACACTTACAGCAAATGAACAGCTAATTAAAAACAAGCTTCAATCAATTTTAAAACATTATCCCAATGTAAAGCCGGTTTCAGAAAGTGAAAGGCAGTTGGAAAGTCGGAAAGCAGGAGATTAATAATAACACTGCATGAAAGCAATTAAAGACACGTACCATTTATGAATAGAACAATTGAAATCTCTTATTCAGAATAAAAAATAAAAATGCAAATACAATGAATTCTCTGAAAAAGATTTTCATTCCGGCGGCCGTCAGTACAATTATGTTGGCGTTTGGAGCAGTCAATGCGCAGGTTCCTAAAAGCACAACAACAAATAAAAAATACAATGTTCTTTTTATTGCTTCCGATGATTTGAACAACGATATGCATTGCTATGGCGATCCTTTTGTAAAAACACCCAACCTTGACCGTTTATCTGCCAAAGGCGTTCGCTTTGATCGCGCCTATAATCAATATCCGTTGTGTGGTCCAAGCCGTGCTTCCATGCTTACCGGTTTACGTCCGGATGTAACCAAGGTTTACGATCTCGAAACTTTTTTTCGCACCAATCTTCCTGATGTGGTAACGCTTCCGCAATTATTTAAAAACAATGGATACTACAGTGGAAGGGTTGGAAAGATTTTTCATTATGGTGTGCCAAGTGATATTGGAACTAACGGACAGGACGATTCGCTTTCCTGGAACGAAAGGCGCAATCCAAAAGGAAGGGATAAGACAGATGAAAAACTGGTTACCAATCTTACTCCCTGGCGGGGACTCGGAAGTTCCCTTTCTTATTTGATTGCTGACGGCACTGATGAAGAACAAACAGATGGCATGAGTGCAACAGAAGCCATTGATATCATGACGAAGAATAAGGACAATCCTTTCTTTTTGGCTGTAGGCTTCTTCCGTCCTCATTGCCCATACATCGCTCCTAAAAAATATTTTGATATCTATCCTTTGGACAGTGTGCCACTGCCGGAGGAAAGAGCCGACGACTGGAACAACAAACCGGAGACAGCGAAGTTTACCAATCCTTTGAATTGGGGTCTGGACAAAGAGAAACGCCGCGAAGCGCTTCGTGCTTACTACGCTTCTATAAGTTTTATGGATGCACAGGTGGGCAGGTTATTGGATGCCTTGCAAAAGCTTGGGCTTGCAGACAATACGATTGTTGTTTTTTGGAGCGATCATGGATACAATGTTGGCCAGCACGGACAATGGATGAAACAAAGCCTTTTTGAACATGCCGCCCGCACACCATTGATCGTTTCTGTTCCGGGAATTACTAAAGGACAGCCATCCGGCCGTACCGTAGAATTGTTGGATGTTTATCCAACATTGGCAGAACTGTGCGGATTGAAAGCACCTAGCAACTTACAGGGAAAAAGTCTTTTGCCTTTGCTTAAAAATTCCAACGCCGGTTGGACGAAAGCTGCTTACACGCAGGTAGTAAGAATTCCCAACAAATCTCTGTCCATTGTAAAAGAAGCAATGGGCAGAAGTGTTCGTACAGAAAGATGGAGATATACGGAGTGGGATGAAGGAAAAGCCGGTGTGGAACTTTATGACTACACTACTGACCCAAATGAGTTTACCAATTTGGCAAAGGACCCGAAATATGCCTCTGTTGTAAAAGAGTTATCTGCGTTGTTGCACAAGAGTTATAAAGTGAATGGTCAATTGTAAATGGCCAGATAAAATAAAAGGTTTTGAGGTCGGTTTCAGTTGTCTGTTGCAGAGAGCATTTCCATTTCAATCCGAAATCAATTTACATGAATGCAGCGTTTTTACATAAAACTTCGAAAAATTTCAACACTTGCATAATTCAAATTGTACTTACAGTTTTTTTACTGTTTTGTGTGAATATAAGCAGGGCGCAACAGCGAAAAGATTCTCGTCCAAACATTGTTTTAATTGTTTCGGATGATCATGGCCGTGAAGCGGTAAGTTGTTACGGCAATCCAGTTGTAAAAACACCAAACATTGATCGTCTTGCTGCGGAAGGCACAAGGTTTTCCAATGCATTTTGTACGGTGGCCAGTTGCAGTCCAAGCCGCTCTGTTATTCTCACAGGAGAACAAAGCCATACCAATGGCATGTATGGACTGGAACACCAGCAACATCACTTCAGTTCCTTTGATACCATCAAATCATTGCCGGTTCTGTTGCAGAAAGCAGGTTATAGAACGGCACGCATCGGAAAATTTCATGTGGCGCCTGAACAGGTCTATCACTTTCAAAAAGTACTTCAGGAAGGCGGCATCAACAATCCTGCTTCCACTGGACG
>JAICTW010000481.1 GCA_025936195.1 Flavisolibacter sp. | reverse complement strand
TATGCTCAATATGAGAAATTAAGCCGAACCACTGATAAATGAAATCTTTAGTAACTGCCCTTGTCCTCCTCTGCTTCCATTTTTTTGTGGCCGGCCAAAGCTGTACTACACCGGGCCAGACCCCTTCTACAGCTTTCCCTGTTTGCGGTACCAGCATTTTCCAGCAAAAAACAGTACCCATTTGTTCCAGCCATAAGCTGAACGTACCCGGATGCAGCGGTGCAAGCGGCGCCGAATACCAGGACAAAAATCCTTACTGGTATAAATTCACCTGCTATCAATCCGGAACCCTGGGGTTTTTGATCGCTCCTATTGACCAGGGCGATGATTACGACTGGCAGCTTTACGATATCACCGGCCATAATCCCGATGATGTATTTACCGATGCTTCTTTAATTGTTACTGGCAACTGGGCCGGGACCTACGGCAATACCGGTGCTTCCTCTTCCGGCGTCAACTTCATACAATGCGCTTCCGATCCTGCACAAAAGAAAAATTCATTCAGCGCCATGCCTCAACTTATACAGGGACATACCTACCTGCTTTTGGTAAGTCATTTTACCGATTCGCAAAGTGGTTATAACCTTTCTTTCAGCGGTGGCAGTGCCGTTATTACGGATCCAACTTTACCTGCTTTACACTCTGCAGAAGCCAGTTGCGGCGGAGATATCATCCGGGTAAAACTGAATAAAAAAATGAAATGCAATACTGTTGCTTCCAACGGTTCCGATTTTTTTGTAACGCCTGGCAACATTGCAGTGATCAGTGCTAATGCCATTAATTGTTCCAGTGGATTTGATACCGATTCCATTGAACTGCAATTGAATTCCTTTCTGCCACCGGGCACATACGATTTGAATATCAAAAAAGGAAGCGATGCCAATACTATTTTAGACTATTGCGACCGGCCGATCTCTGAAACAGATAAGGTAAGCTTCACTGTGTATCCATTGCTGCCAACACCTATGGATAGTTTGACTCCTTTACAATGCAAACCGCAATCGCTTCATCTGATCTTCCGCAAACCCACGCTTTGTTCCAGCGTAGCTTCCGACGGAAGTGATTTTGTAATCAGCGGAACGTATCCGGTTTCCATTGTCAGTGCATCCGGCAATTGCAGCAGCAATTCTAAAACGTCGAAAGAGATTATAATTAATTTTTCACAACCCTTATACCAGGCGGGCAATTTCATCATAACACTGCGCACCGGATCTGATGGTAATACCATTTTTGATGAATGTGGCAAGGAAACGCCTGCAGGTTCTTCTATAAACTTTAGTGTGATGGACACTGTAAATGCTGATTTCTCTTTCAAAATAATTTATGGTTGTTCAACAGACACTATAAACTTTTTTCATAACGGCACAAACCAGGTTAATAACTGGCAGTGGAATTTGGATGACAATCAAAAAAGTTCAGAACAAAATCCACAGGGACTTTACAATGTATTCAATTCAAAAAAAGCAGGTTTGATTGTAAGCAATGGCTTTTGCTCCGACACCAGCGCTCAAACCATCAATCTAGATAATTATCTGAAAGCTGATTTTAGTACGTTTGAAGATGTTTGTCCCAATGAACAAACAAAGTTTATCAACTTATCGCAGGGACATATTACTAATTACGCCTGGCAATTTGGTGATGGCGGCAATTCATCGGAGGAATCTCCTTCGCATATTTATTCCGGACCTTTTGTTACCACTCCGTACATTGTTCGTTGTACTGTTACCGATAGTTTTGGTTGTGAAAGCACAGCACAAAAAGCAATTAAGGTTTATAGCAGCTGTTATTTGGCTGTTCCCACTGCATTTACTCCAAATAGTGATGGTAAAAATGATTATCTCTATCCTTTGAATGCCATCAAAGCAGAAAATCTTGATTTTAAAGTGTACAACCGCTGGGGCCAGTTAGTATTTGAAACCAGGAATTGGAAATACGGATGGGATGGTAATTTCAAAGGGATTCAGCAGGCAACCGGCGTGTACGTTTGGTTTCTCACTTATATTGATCGCGATAACAAACAAGCACGACAAATGAAAGGGACATCTGTGTTAATCCGATGATCCTTATAAAAAAATGGCAATGCATTTGTATGATTTCTGTAAATGCATTGTTATGAAAAAACTTATTTTCTCCACTCTATTTTTTTTGTTCATAGCCGGGTTAGCGTCTGCACAATCCGATTCAAAGAACACCAATACAGAAAGCGTTTCCTCTACATCAAAACGTTCTGCCAGACACCGTTCCGTGCCTGCACCCACTTCGAAAAAAGCAGGCACTACAGAAATTAGATCAGCAAAAACAAACAGTTCTACAACTGTAATACCGGACAACAGAACCGAATACATGCAGAATGGACAATTGGCAACCTACACAGGTCATCAGGCCGCGCCAACCAATAGCGATGAATTTCAAAGCAAGAAAGGAAAAAAGAAAAATGCGGACAGAACAAGAGATTAATTTTTACGGCTGAATTGTGATTCCTCTAAGGTTCCTATCTTCGCCCGTTCAAATAGTTCTTAAACGATGATCAGCAGAAGGAATATACGGGTGAAAGTGATGCAAACGGTTTATACGCTAACGACCCTTGAGAATGAAGTGAAACCAGGCGAACCCATTAAATTACTACAGCGGCATTTTGAGCAATCGAAAGATTTATTAGTATATCTCGCCTATGCATTGACGGAGATGGCTGGCTATGCTGAAACTGATTCTTACATGCGCAGCAACAAGCACCTGCCTTCGAAAGAAGACCTGAACGTAAACACAAAAATTGCCGGCAATGAAGTTTTGTGGAAACTGAAAGAAAATGCTTCGTTCCAGCAGGCCACCGGTAAATCAAAACCCGACCAGAGACTTGACAAAGAGATGGTGAAAAAAATCTACCATCAGCTGGTGGAAACGCAGGAATACAAAACCTATATTACTGCTAACGAAAGAACTCAGGTTCAGGAAAAAGAAATTCTGGAATTTATTCTAAATGATTTGATGCTCGTTGATGAAGCTTTCATCAGTAACCTGGAAGAAAATTTTATCAACTGGGATGATGATGCCGATCTGGTGGTGCAAACATTGAGAAATTTTGTTCAGAAACCTTTCACAGCCAATTTCACAGAAGTCATTAGCCCTGATAAATGGGACTTCGCTAAAAATTTGCTGACCACTTTTCTGGAAAAAGAAAAACATCTTGAAAGTTTCATCATTCCCAAATTAAAAAATTGGGATCCGGAACGCATTGCTGCACTGGACATGATCATTATGAAACTGGGAGTTGCGGAGTTTTTGTATTTCGAAACCATTCCTCCTAAAGTAACCATCAACGAATACATTGACATTGCCAAAGAATACAG
>JAICTW010000249.1 GCA_025936195.1 Flavisolibacter sp. | reverse complement strand
GCCAGGGAACAATAGTATTGGTCACTCCTTCGGCCTGTAAAATGTTTGGTTATGATTCCGGAGAAATGATCGGGCAAACAATTGAAATGCTTATTCCAAATGAATACCGGTACAGCCATGTACAATTAAGAAATGGTTTTTACCAGGATCCACGAAACCGCATCATGGGTCATGGCCGTGAATTGTTTGGGCAGAAGAAAGGCAGCATACGCTTTCCGGTGGAGGTGAGCCTGAGTACATATCTTCAAAATAACGACCGCTTTGTCATTGCTTTTATTGTGGATATTACCCACCGGAAAGAGATTGAGCAAAACATGATCAAACAGCAAAAGCAACTGGAAAGGGTGTCGGATGAAATGCGCAAGCTCAATGCCGAGCTGGAAGCCAAGGTGGAAGAAAGAACAGTGATCTTAAAAGAGGCCTTGCAAAGGCTGGAACAATCACAGGAAGAACTAAGTGAAGCGTTGGATAAAGAAAGACAATTAAATGAAATTAAAAGCCGTTTTGTTTCAATGGCTTCGCACGAATTCAGAACACCGCTGAGCACAGTACTTTCCTCAGCATCGCTTTTATCAAGATATACAACTTCCGAAGAGCAGGACAAGCGGCAAAGGCATATTGAAAAAATAAAAGGATCGGTCAAACATTTGAATGATCTGCTGGACGATTTTCTTTCCCTGGGCAAACTGGATGAAGGAAAGGTGGGAGCTGAGTTTGCAGAACTCAATCTTACAGAATTGACTTGTGATACTATTGATGAAATGAAGGGTCTTGTCAAAAAAGACCAGCAAATTGCGTATGAACATTTGGGTCCGGATGTAATTGAAAGCGATAAGAAGCTGATCAAAAATATTCTGATCAACCTTATATCCAACGCCATCAAATTTTCAGACGAAGGGAAAACCATTCATGTCAACAGCAATGTAAAAGAAGATCTCGCCGTGCTATCGGTGAGAGATGAAGGAATTGGCATTTCCGATGAAGACCAGGCGCATTTGTTTTCTTCTTTCTTCCGTGGAAAAAATGCATTGAACATACAGGGCACGGGCCTTGGGCTTCATATTGTAAAAAGGTATTTAGATCTGTTGGGTGGTGAAGTAAATTTGAAAAGTGAATTAGGAAAAGGTACAATCATTACATTTACAATTCCCGTAAATTATTCATAAATGGAAAAAACGATCCTTGTAATTGACGACAACACAGACATCAGAGAAAACACAGCCGAAATTTTAGAACTGGCAGGATATAAAACCTACACTGCAGAAAATGGAAAGCAGGGAGTGGAGATTGCCGTAAGAGAAAAGCCTTCCGTAATTGTTTGCGATATTATGATGCCTGAACTGGACGGCTATGGTGTTTTGCATTTGCTAAGAAAGAATCCTGATACGCAAAACATCCCTTTTATTTTTCTGACTGCAAAAACAGAACGCGGCGATTTCAGAAAAGGAATGGAAATGGGAGCGGATGATTACATCACCAAACCTTTTGAAGATATTGAATTGCTGAATGCTGTTGAAGTACGTTTACGAAAATCGCAGATACTGGAGCAGAATTATTCTTCATCACCACAAGGTTTAACCCAATTTTTGAAGGATGTAAAAAGCACCGGATTAATTGAAAAGCTTTCCGAACAGTATGCCGTTGAGAACTACGACAAGAAGCAAATGCTTTATCAGGAAGGCAAGCGTCCCCGTTTTTTGTATTATCTCATGAAAGGGAAAGTAAAAGCATATAAATCGCACGAAGATGGTAAGGAGTACATTACCAATTTATACAGCGACGGAGATTTCATTGGCTACACGGCATTGATTGAAGATTCGAATTATGATGACAGCGCTACTATTTTGGAAGATGCTGAAATTATGATGATACCCAAAGATGATTTTTTGAAAATGGTGTACAGTGACATCAGTATTGCTTCGAAATTTATTCATATTATCACTCAAAACGTGAAAGAGAAAGAAGACCGTTTGCTCAATCTTGCGTATAGCTCCCTGCGAAAAAGGGTGGCAAAAGCATTGGTGGATATTGTGGAAAAATTCCGTTTGAAAGAGCAGACAAGTCCAATTGAAATTTCAAGGGAAGATATTGCCCAATATGTAGGTACAGCAACGGAGTCGCTGATCAGAACACTTAGTGATTTTAAGGCAGAGAAACATATTGATATTAAAAGCGGAAAGATCATTGTGAATAATGTAGAGAAATTGAAGAATTTGTTATACTGACCCGCCACATTGATCGTTGGAAAAGAGATGAATAGTTAAATAAGTCTTTGCTGTGCAAAGGTCTTCCTTTTCCACCTTTAGGGTGAGGTGATTAAACTCCTGCATTTACATAACCAGCATCAGCTTTTTTCTTTTTCTGAAAATCTACATTCGCAACATGGAAGCTGAAAAACTCAATTCGGTGTTAGTGAGAAAGTACAATCAACCAGTGCCCAGGTACACCAGCTATCCTACGGTTCCTTTCTGGAAAGAACAGATTGACGTTGACCAATGGAAACAAGTATTCAGAAACAAATTTGAAGAGCAGAATTATGTAAACGGCATAAGCCTTTATATGCATTTGCCTTTTTGCGAATCGCTTTGCACGTATTGTGGTTGCAATAAAAAGATCACCACCAATCATAAAGTAGAAGATGAATATTTATTGGCTATAGAAAAAGAATGGTTGATCTACCGCAGATTGATGAAGCAAACCCCGGTGATCCGTGAGTTGCATTTAGGCGGTGGCACGCCAACTTTTTTTAGTCCGAAAAATCTTCAGCGGCTAATAAATTTTATTTTTAAAAGCAGCATTATTCATCCGAAGCATGAGTTCAGTATTGAAGGCCATCCCAACAATACAACAGAGGAACATTTAAAAATGCTATTCGATCTGGGGTTCCGTCGTATTAGCTATGGCGTACAGGATAATGATCCAGATGTGCAACGGATCATTAACCGCATTCAACCGTTTGAAAATGTAAAACGTGCAACAGAAACGGCAAGAAGCATTGGCTTTGAATCTGTGAATTTTGACCTCATTTATGGATTGCCTCTTCAAACCTTGGAAAGCATTGAAAGGACCATCAATCAGGTCATTGAATTGAGACCTGACCGAATTGCATTTTATAGCTATGCTCACGTTCCCTGGACCAGTAAGGCACAGCGCCTGTTCGATGAATCGCATTTGCCTTCGGCAGAAGAAAAAATTTCTTTATACCTGACAGGAAAAGAATTGCTGACAAAGAATGGTTATGTCGATATAGGTATGGATCATTTTGCTTTACCTACCGACGATTTGTACAAAGCATGGACTGAGGGAAGATTGCACCGCAATTTTATGGGCTACACTACGCAGTCAACAAAATTTTTATTAGGACTTGGTGTGTCAAGCATCAGTGATACGGGCAATGCTTTTGCCCAAAATGAAAAATCATTGCATGATTATTATGCTGCGGTAAATGCAAACAAGCTCGCCATTAAAAAAGGTTATTTCTTAAGCACAGAAGATGAAGTCTTCCGCAGATACATTCTGGACATTATTTGTAAGGGCGAAGTCTTTTTTTCGGAAAAACATCTGCCTACACTGGAGCAGTATACTTTTCCCGTACTCATGGAACTTGAAAAAGATAAACTTATCGTGTGGGATAAATATGGATTGAGCGTAACACCGCAGGGCCATAATTTTTTAAGGAATATTTGCAGCGCATTCGATCTTTATCTTCAGAAGGGCACAAAGGACGGAAAGAACATTTTTAGTAAGGCTATTTAATTTTATAATAGCAGTTTTAAAAATAACCGCCGATGAAGGCGGTTTTGTTTTTAAGAGTTAGTCCTTCCATGCCATTGATCAACCTGTTTTTCTTTTGCCTTGCGAAGAATGCTCTGCAATTTGTTTACTGTTGTTTCCACGGCCTGTTCAAAGTCGTCCCGTGCACTTTCCTTTACAAAAAGATCATTGCCCGGAACCTCTAACCTTATCTCGCAAAATGTTTCCGGTGTATTTTTGTCAGCGCCAAAATACATTGTCACGTTTGCCCGGATAATATCATCACCGGGTGTGAGCTTCGTTAGTTTTTCACGCACAAAACTTTCCAGGTCTTCTCCGGCTTTAAATCCAAGCGATTGTATGATAACATCCATATGGTTTTTTAAAAGAATCTACCATTATCATACCACAGTGCCATGATTTGCTTATGAACCGGACGGCACAATATTTTTAATAACTGGTTAATGATATCTTTCAACACGTTTAAAATGCTTTCGTGTGATATGCAGGCAGAAGTGCTATTGCAATGGGGTGTATATCTTGATCTCATAAGGCAAACATCTGAGCTGAACATTGAGCTGTATGCGTTGAATGATTTTTACGTGGAAATTTATTTTGATAAAATAACAGAGGACCCTTTATTTCTGAAGGCTTTTCATTCACTGGAGGAACTGGAGCCTTATTTATCGCTGATTGAAATTGACAGCTTGTTTGAAATCAACTAAATAAAAATCCCCCCGGGTATTGGAGGGACAATTATCTAAGGCGTTTTGTTCAGGTTTTTTTCAAGGAAACGGACGCCTTTCGTCTTTTCAAAGGATTGGATAAGATTCTTAGGGATTCGGATTTAAAACGGGCTTTCTATGGAATTGGATGGTTAAAGAAGTTGACTGATACTGGATTTTAGTTTTGGTTTTTCGGATACTTGGATTCATTCTCTTTTCTGGACGATTTAGTTTTCAGGATATTGATTTGGTTTTTCGTTTTCAGGATACTGAATGATTGATTAAATATCAATCAACTTCTGATACAAAAGTAGGGTTACTAACGATGCTGGACAATTGCAGAAATGCCCTATTTTGATTTTATGGTATTTACTTAAGCTCAGGTAAAACACTCATCTCTTCTTAAGAAAACTTCCGAAAAATAATTCGTAAAATTACGAAACCATCTCACGTTAATCGTTAGTTGTTGGGTGCACCATTGTCAAACCAGCAGAGAATGTTAGTTTTTTGAGTGGCCGTTAGCGTTGTATTCTTTGGCATAATGCCGCTGGAAACAGCAGTGCGTATAGCCGTTCTTGCATTGAACACTTGCTGATAAGTAATTAAAGGGCCGGGGCCGTTCACACTCGCTGCATCATGACAACCGGAATTACTGCAAATACTTTGAAATATCGGATTGACATCTGTGGCAAATGATTTTGTTCCGGTACAAGTGAGGTCGTTATTGTTGGTGTTCGTTGTAGTATCCTTATTACTGCCCTTAGTG
>JAICTW010000322.1 GCA_025936195.1 Flavisolibacter sp. | reverse complement strand
GTCCGGGCTTTACGCCATACAATCCTTTTTCCGATAAGCTGTCGTCGGTAACGATCACCCATCTTGCCGTAACCGGAGAAATGAAAACCGAAAAACTCTCATTCGGTTTATAATCCATTCCCAAACTCAAAAGCACATAAGCAGGTGATAAGAAAGCGGAGGAAAACAAAGCCGTATCTGCAGTGTAGGTATAACCATTTGCCAGTTGTGTTCTGAAGTTGAACAAAGCGGCCAGGTCCCATTTATCAGCAACCGCATAACCATATTTGCTCAGCAGGTCAAAGCGATCGTCATTCTTACGGCTGCCTAAACTGCTACTGCGCAGATAACCAAAATTCACATCAAGGGTATTGTCCCAACTGTGCTTGTCCTTTTTATAAAACGCATATACACTTAAAATGGAATTGAGCGATAAAGAAAATTTATCACCACCCGCAGCCCAGTTGCTCAGCGAACCCTGCGAAAGGTTCAAATTAAACAGGCCGCCTTTTCTCCAGGTTTTCTCCAGGGTGTCCCCCGGATCTTTTTTTATGGTTTTGGATGATTCGGTTTTGAGCTTCTTCACGGTTTCGTCCTGTGCGTACGTATGTATGCTGCCAAAAACGCAAATAAAGAGTAGAATTTTTTTCATAAGAATAAGTATGCAAAATAAAAACCAGCCTCAATAAATAGAAAGGGCACCGGTTCAGTGCCGTTTCAAAAAGATAAAGTCTTCTACATTTTCTTTTTCGAAAAATGCCGGGTCTTTTGATCAATTGAAGCGATTTTGCCGTTTACCATTTTCATATCATCCATGCAAACGAGAGAATCCCAGCCAGCTTTTTGATTTTGCCATTTTTCCGTGTACCAGGTGGAAACAAATTCTTCTTTACCATCTTTTGATTTCACGGTTTCGTAATCATCCATATCAATTTTCACAGCCTTGGCCATTTTGCAGTCCGACGTAAACATTTTTAATACGCTGTCTTTTGAAAATACTCCTTCCATTCCGTCAAAAGCCAAGCGAACACTATCTGCAAATGAATTAATATAGGCACCCGCATTTCCATTCTCATACAAAATATAGGAGCTTTAATACTGATGCATCTTTTACTTTTAAATTTTTAATATTAGTCCGCACAGGTCTGCTCGAACTACAAACTGCAAACTCTATTATCTTCGCAGGCACTAAACGATTGCTCAATGAATTTCGAAACCTCTGAAATAACACAACAGGTAGCGCAGACAGCCCGTGATTTTGCGCAGCAAAAGATCAAACCTCATGTAATGGAGTGGGATGAATCGCAGGAATTTCCCGTACAAATTTTTAAAGAATTAGGACAATTAGGAATGATGGGTGTTTTGGTGCCGGAAAAATATGGCGGCGCCGGACTTTCTTATTTTGAATACAAAGCCATTATTGAAGAAATCGCCAAAGTGGACGGCTCTATTGGCCTGAGTGTAGCGGCACACAATTCGCTTTGCACCGGGCATATTTTATTGTTTGCCAATGAAGAGCAGAAACAAAAATACCTTCCCAAACTGGCTACTGCAGAATGGATTGGCGCCTGGGGATTGACAGAACCCAATACCGGAAGCGACGCCGGTAATATGAAATGCACTGCTGTTCGCAAAGGAGATAATTGGATTATCAACGGAACAAAGAACTGGATCACGCATGGAGGAAGCAGTGATGTGGCTGTGGTGATTTGCCGTACCGGTGAACCTCGTGCAAAAAATAATGCAACTGCATTTATAGTGGAAAGAGGAACACCGGGATTCAATGGAGGTAAAAAAGAAAATAAGCTGGGCATGCGTGCCAGCGAAACAGCCGAAATGATCTTTGAAAACTGTGTGATTCCCGATGCCAACAGATTGGGAGAGATTGGAGCAGGCTTTAAACAAGCGTTAACTGTCTTGGACGGCGGAAGAATTTCCATTGCTTCACTTTCATTGGGTATTGCCAAAGGTGCATACGAAGCAGCTTTACAGTATTCGCAGGAAAGGCATCAGTTTGATCAACCGATTGCTTCTTTCCAGGCCATTTCCTTTAAGCTGGCCGACATGGCTACTGAAATACAAGCTGCTGAATTGCTGACACTGGAAGCTTGTGATTTAAAAGAAAGAAAGTTGTCGGTAAGTAAAGTATCAGCCATGGCAAAATATTATGCAAGCGAAGTTTCCGTAAAAGTTGCTACTGATGCCGTGCAGATATTTGGTGGTTATGGGTACACAAAAGATTTCCCTGTGGAAAAATATTATCGTGATTCAAAGCTTTGCACTATTGGCGAAGGAACAAGTGAGATACAGAAGATTGTAATTGCGAGAGAAGTTCTGAAGTAAAAGGCCCGGCCTCCCTAAATCCCTCCGGTGGAGGGACTTCTCAGCAGCACATGGCCTGCTTATTTGAAGATTATAAAAGCTCTCAAGGTTCTCAAACTTTGAGAGCTTTTCCATTTTGTGGTGAATAATGAACTGTGAGGGTCTGTGAAAGAATGGCCTTCCTAACGGGAAGGTCGGGATGGGCTTCACTTCACTTCCTGCATTTGAACAAGACGATAGTAATAACCTTGCTTCTGCATCAGTTGCTCATGATTTCCTCTTTCAACAATTTCTCCTTTTTGCAGAACAATAATTTCATCAGCATGACGAATGGTGGAAAGGCGGTGCGCAATGACAATGGAAGTCCGGTTCTGCATCATATTGTTGATGGCATCCTGAACCGAACGTTCGCTTTCGGTGTCAAGAGAAGAAGTGGCTTCATCTAAAATTAAGATCGGCGGATTTTTTACAACGGCTCTTGCAATGGTTAAGCGCTGACGTTCGCCACCACTTAATTTACTTCCCCTATCGCCAATATTGGTGTCAAAACCTTTTTCTTTTTTGATGATGAAATTATAAGCGTTAGCCACTTTTGATGCGGCTTCAATTTCTTCCACTGAAGCATCTTCTTTTCCGATGCGGATGTTACTGGTGATGGAAGCATTAAACAAAATCGGTTCCTGCGTAACAATGCTGATCTGATCTCTAACCGATTTTAAAGAATATTCTTTGATATTGATTCCATCAATCAAGAGTTCGCCGCTGCTTACATCATGAAACCGCGGAATCAAATCTGCCAGCGTTGATTTTCCGGCACCTGATGAACCTACCAGAGCAATGGTTTTTCCTTTTTCAACTTTTAAATTGATATTCTTCAAAACATCAACACCATCATAAGCAAAAGAAACATTTTTTAATTCAATGCTATTGACAAAAGTTTCTAATTGCTTTCCGGTTTCGTTATCGTCAATGGTGTTTTCTGTTTTTAAAATTTCTTCAATGCGGTCAATGGCAGCAGCGCCTTTGCGCATATTGCTGAAAGAAGTGCTGAGTGTTTTGGTAGGATTGATCATATTGTAAAACACACCTAAATAAGTAAGCAATAAGGAACCTGTCAAAGCAAAACGGTCGCTTAATACCAATACGCCGCCAAAATAAAGGATCAATGTAAAAATGATCACACCCAGAAATTCCGACACCGGAGAAGCCAGGTCTCTCCTATAACCAATTTTGTTTTTTACTGCCAGCAACGTTTCATTGTTATGAAAAAATCTTGTCTTCAATAATTTTTCTGAGTTAAACGCTTTGATCACACGCAATCCCGACAAGGTTTCATCCAAAATAGAAACCGATTCGGCTGCATAGAGCGCCACATCCTGCGATTGCCTTTTGAGCGATTTGGTAATGCGTCCAATGACCAATCCTACAACGGGAATGCAAATCAGAACAAACAAAGTCAGTTGTACACTGATGATCAAAAGTGTGATGAGTGTTATGATGATGTTCAACGGATCTCTCACCCAGCCTTCGAGTGTGCCGATCACTGAAGCTTCTACTTCTGCAACGTCATTCGTCATGCGGCTGATGACATCGCCTTTCTTTTTTTCGGTAAAAAACCCAATAGGGAGATGCAGGATCTTTTCATACAACTCATCCCGCAGGCGATTGACGATTTTATTTTTTAAAGGATTGAGTACATAATAAGCGAGATAGAGAAACAGATTTTTAAGAAAAATGGAAATGATGATAAAAACGCAAATCCAGGCCAGCGTTCCTTCTTTTCCTCTCGGACTATTGATACTTTCCACCAGCAGCTTTCGAACGGAGCGAACAATTGAACTGTCGGTGTTGCTGATCAAACCGGACGTTCCTGCCTTGTCGCCGTTGAAAAGCATTTCGAGAAAGGGAAATAACATTCCCAATGAGATCAACGAAAAAATAATGGAAAGAACAATGAACAAAATATAAAGAAAGGCATCACTCTTGTACTGGCTGATGTATCTGAAAACTCTTGCGTACTTCTTCATTGGGCTTTTACACTAAAGGTGGAAGCAGCAAAGTAACTAAATTTACATCGTCCGCGAATCTTTCTTGACTGCTGAAGTCTTAACGAAAGCAGTAGCGCAGGCAGGCATCATTTAATTATTGTTATGAAACGCCAGTTCCATCTGGCCAAAATAAAATACAACTTCGATGAAAGAAGGAAAAAGACAAAAGCAGGTGGCGG
>JAICTW010000218.1 GCA_025936195.1 Flavisolibacter sp. | reverse complement strand
CGTGGCCATAGGTCTGTTCGATTGGTAACGTACGATAAGGAACAGGGTTGGAAGGATCGCTAACATACGAAGTGTAACCAGTAAGGTTTGTCGAAGGTGTAAAGGATGCTTTATTATTTGGACCAACAAACAATTTCTTATGATTGGCTTCTTTTGGTGGCCAGGTTGAATACGTTTTCCAAACATCAGTTCCGGTTTGAAAGCAAGTGGCTTCATTGAAGTTGTCGTTACCGTTTCCTTTCAGCCAATAATCAAACCATTGTTTTTGCAATTCACGAAAATCTTCTCCTGTTTTTCTTTCAAAAGAAATTTTTCCCAAACTATCTCCGGTCATTCTTCCCCATCCTCCATGATTCCATGGACCAAGCACAATATAATTGCGATGAAACGAATCTTTCTTTTCCATGTGTGCATACATCAGTTGCGGGCCATTGATATCTTCCTGATCAAAATAACCACCTACATGCAGCATGGGAACTTCAGGAGAATTGACATAACTCAAAGGAGAATTCTTTTGCCAGAAAGCATCGTAGCTGGGATGCTTTACAAAATTGTTCCAGGTAGGAATAGTTCCATGAAAATAATTTTCATTTACATTTTTCAGTGAACCCAGATTCAAATACCAGTCATATAAATCAAATTGAGGAAAAGGAAAATCAGAATCGGTTGTGGGATCATGTTCCACTTCATACGTGTATTCCATTCCATAACTCAAACGGAATGCTCCGTTGTGATGGAAGTCATCACCCAAAAACAAATCGCCCATACAGGCCTGTTCCGATGCGGCTTTCAGTGCAGGATGATGATCAATAGTTCCCACCAATGCCAGCCAGCCGGGGTAAGAAATTCCAAGGATGCCAACCTTGCCGTTGTTGTTTGCAACATTCTTAATCAACCAATCAATGGCATCATAAGTATCGGTGCTTTCATCAATGGCGCCTTTTTGTTTTAAGTGAATGATGGGCTGATGGATTTCCATTTTGCCTTCGCTTTTGTATTTGCCACGGATGTCCTGGAACACAATGATGTAACCTTCTTTGGCCATGTTAGCGAAATAGAGGTTGTTCAAAATATTATAGTTGTCGGGAACCGATGCGCCATACGGAGTTCGCTGCATCAATATCGGAAGCGGAGATGTTTTTTCTTTGGGAGTAAAAATAACGGTGTACAATTTGATGCCATCACGCATGGGAATCATTACTTCCTGCTTGTTATAAGCCGCGATATTTTGTGCAAAATCTGTAATTGCAAAAAAGATAAAAATCGCAGTGAAAATTCCTTTTCTCATAATAAAAATTTGAATGTGCAGGGTGGTTTAAATTGTATTAAAGATATTGAACTGCCGTTTTGTTCACATTTTCTTTTCACACCCGCACTGGCATGGAATTAAATTTGATAGCATAGAATAAAATCATAGCTATGAATAAAAGAACATTGATTCCCATATTGCTGCTGCTGGCGGTTGTTGCAGTTGTTTATGCCGTTTATAAAGGAACGGCGGTGACCATCACTACAATAGAAGCCGGACGAACCGTTGTTTACGGACAGGCTCAGCATGGATTAACACTTGGACTGTGTTTGTTTGCCGGAGCTTGTGTATTGGGAGCTTCTTTGCTTACTCTTGACGACCGATACAGAATTGCAAACTCTGATGGACAAAGTGCAAGCACAACAACAACGACTTCCGGTAGCAAGATTGCTACAAATTACCCACGTTGACAGATAATTAACTGTACGTTGGTTTGAAGCCAGGCTCAAATCTTTTTTTGGATGCCTGCTCATAAGCATAAGCAATCGAAATCAAATTAGGTTCGTCGTATGCTGTGCTGATAAAGGAGAAGCCAATCGGAAGATCATTAACATGACCCATTGGAACAGTGATGGAAGGATAGCCTGCAGTTGCTGCCGGACCATAAGCGCCATAACCACTGAAAGCATCACCATTAACCAGGTCAATACACCACGAGGCACCGGTGGCAGGACCGCATAATGCATTCAAATTATTTTTCTGCATGAGATCATCCAAAAATTTTCGAATGCTGGTTGATTTACTCAAGGCCTCTACATATTCTTTGCTTTCTAGTCCACCTAATTTTTCAGAGCTGTCCAAAATTTCTTGTTTGAAATAAGGCATTGCCTTCGCTTCGTTCTGCTTGTTGTAACTGATCACATCCTGCAATGATTTTACTTTGGCGTTGGCCGTAGAAAGATATTTGTTCACGCCGTCTTTAAATTCGTATTTCAATACTTCAAATTCAGCGCCGCCTAATTTATTATATTCATCAATGAATTCCACTTCAACAATAGTTGCTCCCAAATTTTTAATTTGATCCAATGCTCGTCGCAGTAATGCATCTATTGCTTCATGATGTTTCAGAAATGTTTTCTCAACACCAATTCTTTTTCCCTTCAAACCATTGGCATCTAAAAATTGTGTGTAATCTGTTTTTGTTTTGCCTCTGCTTTCTAAAGTAGCAGGATCGTTTGGATCAATACCAACCAATGCATTTAAAAGAATAACGGCGTCCCGCATCGTTCTTCCAAATGGCCCGGCAGTGTCCTGTGTTTTTGAAATTGGAATGATACCTGCACGGCTTACCAATCCGACTGTCGGCTTAATTCCAACAATACCATTGATAGAAGCAGGACAATTGATAGAGCCATCAGTCTCAGTTCCTATTGCAACCTTGCAAAGATTGGCTGATACGGCAACAGCAGAACCGGAGCTGGAGCCGCAGGGAGAACGATCGAGCACATACGCGTTTTTAGTTTGTCCGCCGCGACTGCTCCATCCGCTCACTGATCTTGAAGAACGGAAGTTGGCCCATTCACTCAGGTTGGTTTTGCCTAAGATAACAGCGCCGGCATCACGTAACTTTTTAACGATGAAAGCATCCTGCTTTGCAAAATTTCCTTCCAATGCCAATGCACCTGCAGTGGTTTGCATTTTATCGGCCGTATCAATATTGTCTTTGATGAGAACAGGAATACCGTGAAGCAGACCTCTTAGCTTTCCATTTTTTCTTTCTTTGTCCAAAGCATCAGCAATGGATAACGCATCCGGATTCAATTCGATGACTGCATTTAGCTGCGGACCGTTCTTATCTATTTTCTGAATGCGATCTAAATACAATTGCGTGATGGCATGCGATGTGGTTTCTCCATTTTGCATTCGCTTTTGCAATTCGTCAATCGCTGCTTCATTCAATTCAAAATCGTCAGAGCCAGTACTGCTGCTTTTTACTTTTGCTTTTTCATCTTTTGAATTGTTGCAGCTAACAATGGATAAAGTGGTTAAAGAAAGTCCTGCCAAAGAACTGTTCTTTAAAAAATTTCGGCGGTTCATATCTGTCGTTTGAGAAATTTTTATGAATGTAAACTTTTGACCAGCTCATATACTTTACGGGAAAGCTCTTTCAGTTTTGGCCGAACTTCCTCTTCTCCCACCGGGGTAAAAACAGAAATGATGTATTGGATTCTACCATCATCCACAA
The DNA here is from genome assembly GCA_025936195.1 of Flavisolibacter sp. The sequence continues at coordinate 2,155 of JAICTW010000218.1, read as the reverse complement.
TTCCCACATCATTGGTGTACATGCTCCACCATCCGGTTTTGTGATAGAACATAGCAGTTGGCGGTAAGCCTGTTGAAAGCTTGGTTGTATCCAATTGCCTTCCCAGCAATGCTTTTAATTGCATGCTTACCCATGGATTTACCAGCTGATTGGTGTAAATCTTATACATGAAATCCGCAGCGTGAAGAGCACAGGTTTCGGTGCTTCGTATGGTATCATATCCCGGATCTTCAACATTGCGTTTCAAAAACTTCCTGGTCACTTCACTGCCGTACCAATGATATTGATGCATGGTTTGATTAATGCGTGGCCTTGTTGCCACATCAATCAGGCAATTGGCAGCAGAATTATCGCTTCTTGTGATCATTAAGTCCAGAAGATAGTTAATAGTAACGGTGTCATTGTTTTTCAACAGAGGCCTTGGATCGTAATCAATTTCTTTGGAGCGATCAACATCGTTGGGTGATTTCACAACATAAGGCTCGTACAAAGAATATTCACCTTTATTTACTTGGTGCAATATTTCCATGGCCACATACATTTTATAAACGGATGCGGGATAGATAAAGTTGTCGAAGTTTACTCCGCCAAGCACAGGTTTTTTGCCGGTGAGGTCAATAATTGCAAATGAAATTTGTTCTTTGCCGTCTTCACCTGCATCGTAAGTGCTGTCGAGGCCAACCTCATGAACAATTGCTTTTAATTGCTCGTTGAGCTTTTTTGATTGTTTGTAGTATGAGGGAATGGTTACTTGTGCAGAAGTGTTTGCCTGACTGGCCAGGCAAAAAAATATGACTGATAAAAATTTAAGCATAAAGTTTGGCCCATTAATCTTATCTAACAGTGTTATAAACTTAGTGATTTATTTGTTCAACCCTTTCAGGGTTGTTTTAGTATTCTTTTCATTTTCTCCGAATTTCATTTGGTGTTATTGTTGTTAAAGCCCTTCAGGCTTTTAGCTTTTTAAGGCTGTTTCGTTTTCCCTTATGAGGTGTCCTTCGTTTCTAATTCTGCTTGAGTGGTTCGGCTGATTGAAGAAGGTACCTTTCGGATCGTGTACATCTCGAGTCGGAATCAACCTTGCACAGTGATCCATTAATCCTGAAGGGATTCAATTTCAATAACCGTGTATGAAATACAGAGGAAGGAGCAAAGCAATGAAGCCTCAACCACTTCGTGGTTGAATAAATCACAACAGGTATTTTTCATCAAACTCAATTTTATGTTCGTGAAGCAGTGCTCTATATTCCTCCAGAAAGCTTTTCTTTCTATGATGCTCTTCCTGATTTTTCACATAGTTTATAAGATTCTCCTTTGCACCAATAGAGTAGGTAAAAGCACCGTAACCATCCTGCCACCCGCAAAAGTCCGGAAACATGTGATTCTCTTTTATGTATGTTGTGCTTGCAAGCTTTATATCTTTAATTAAAGAAGATAAAGCTACAGAAGGATGAAGGTGAGTGACAATATGCAAATGGTCTTCTATTCCTCCTATCTGATAAAGATGGCATTTGTTGTTTTTTAAAATTCCCCAGATGTATTTATAAAGCTCTTTGCGGTTTTCTGCTACAAGCGTATGCTCCCTGTTTTTAGTACTGTAAACAATTTGATAGAGTATTTGAGTATAGGTACTCATCTTTTATTGTTTTGGCTTTATGATTTGAATTGCATTCTCCCGTTCAGAATTGGACAGCCCATTACTCTTCTTTACTTCCTTTCTCTCCCACAAACCACTGCTCTTTGTTTTTAAATAAAACATTGAACGTAGTAAGCGATCCATAAATTCTGGTAATGTATTGCTGAAGATTTACCTTGTCTTCCTCGGACAGCTTTTTGTTGGCATTGATTTGTTGTTCCATCACCCTTAGCCTGTCGCGGAGCATAACAATTTTGTGAAAGAAATCGTCAATCGGTATTTCTTTTGGCTTTAGTGATTTATCTGCCGGTTGAAGGATCATCATTCCTCCCTGCCATCGGTCGCCTAATTTTACTACTTCACCAAATCCGCCCCAAAGACGCAAAATTCTCAACAGTGATTTTTCAATTTCTGAATGCGTCTCTATTTCCTCCGTAACGTTTTCAGGAATGATCTCTTCCAAATTGGTATCATTCTTATCAATTTCTTTTAGGCCATGATTGATAAATGAAATCAAAT
>JAICTW010000177.1 GCA_025936195.1 Flavisolibacter sp. | reverse complement strand
GTATTTGAACCAAAATATTAGGCTTGCCGCTTAACACTTCGTTGATCTTTCCTGTTTTAATAATCTCCGGTTCAACCTGGAAATGTGAAAAATCAAAGACTTCTGGCGACTTGTCATTGATGGCTATTTGAGTGAACTTCAGCAATGATCTTGCATAGGGGCTCAGATCAGTATAATGAAGGAAAGCGTCTTTTTCGTAGCCAACATCTACGAATGCTGCATTCAGTCCGGGTATCAGCTTTTTTACTTTTCCCAGGTACAAATCACCCACAGCAAAACGGGCATCTGTCTTTTCTGTATGGAGTTCAACCAGCTTTTTGTCCTCCAGGAGGGCAATATCTACGCCGTGGGCAGTAGAATTAATAATTAATTCCTTGTTCACATTACTACAGCTTTATGTATGCTTTTTATGATAATGCTTATTGCGCCACCGTACTGCTGCAGTAATTTCTTTTGAAAATGAAAAGGGCAAATTGATGGGGAGAAATGCATTCGGCAGTTACGCAATCAGCAGATAAGAATTTACCGGGAACCAATGTTCCCGGTAAAATTTTCAGAACCTATTTATTTCTTTTTTTATGACGGTTCTTTCTTAATCTTTTTTTACGCTTGTGCGTCGCAATTTTATGACGCTTTCTTTTTTTACCACAAGGCATACTTCGTGAATGTTTTTATTTAATAATTTATTTTTTCAGTTCGGCAATTCTCGTTTCTATGTCACGTTGGATTTCCGTTCTGTTGATCAAGGGTAACAATTTTGTGTACCATTCAATCGCTTCTTTTTTGTTTCCTGTTTGTTCCGCTATTTCTGCTACGCGAAAAATAGCTTCAATATTTTTAGGTTGTAAAGCAACCACTTTTTTAAAATGCTCAACTGCTTTCTCTGTTTGATTCGACATCAAACTTGCCCTTCCCAAACTCATTTGAGCATAAATATTATTAGAATCCTTTTCGGTTACCTCTTTGATGAGTGCAATTCCCTGCATAGGCATGGCAATTGCTCCGTAGAGGTAAACTTCACCCAACCCAACTTTGGATGAGTCATTATCCGGATTCAGTTTCAAAGAACGTTCGAACAAATCTTTTGCCTGCAATGCTTCCCATTGTTTGAGTTGAGAATCATTTTCTTCCGCAAGACTGTCCAAAAACAAACGGGCTGCAAATGTGAGGGATTTTTCTGAATTTTCCAACCTTGCTGCTTCGGCTGTGTACCAGGCGAATGGAGCGAATGTTTTTGCAGTATCTCCCCAAAACCTTGCTAACTGATGATAAATATGAATTTGCTGGTCCTTTACATCACCTCTTGAAATACTATGTTCCAAAAAATTAAGGCGGGTAACCTGGTTGGCAGACAAACGTTGTTTTGCATAATACAAAACACTATCCGTAGAAAAATGAGACTGAGCGGCTATTTCCGGCTGTGGCTTTGCGATTTTTGGCGGACCAAAAAATTGTTTTTCTGAAGCGGCGTACAATCCGGCAGCAATGAGTAAGGCAATACTAAAAATGATCCACTGATTTCTGTTCATATCATCCTTCTAAAGTGAAGGACGCAAATTTACTGCACCACAGTGATCTTTTTCACTTCGGCTACAAACTCCTTGGCCGGCTTGAATGCAGGAATGTGGTGTTCGGGTATATGAACCGCAACATTTTTCTTAATGTTCCTTCCAATTTTAGCGGCTCTTCTTTTGGTGATAAAGGAACCAAAGCCCCTTATATAAATGTTTTCACCTTTGGAAAGAGAATCCTTTATTTCTTTGAACATTTGTTCAAGCGTTACCAAAACGTCAACTTTGGGAATGCCTGTTTTTTCAGAGATCTGGTTAACTAAGTCTGCCTTTCTCATAGCGAAGTTTTTATGTTTGATGAACCAATATAGGACAAAATACAATGATTGTCAACAGAATAGAAAATATTTTTATTCAGATGATCTTACAACGAAATGAAAAGCGAAAAAACTTATTCTCAGCACTTAAAAAATAGGTCGGACGAGGCACTGCAAAAGCTGTTTGTTCAGAAACTTTTGAATTGGAATAAAAAAAAGAACACCCGGCAAATGCCCTGGAAGGGAGAAAAGGATCCTTATAAAATCTGGTTGAGCGAGATCATTTTGCAACAGACGAGAGTGGAGCAGGGGCTGAAATATTATGAAAACTTTATCAGGACCTTTCCCAATGTGCATGTGCTTGCAAAAGCTCCGGAAGAAAAAGTTTTTAAATCATGGGAAGGATTGGGCTATTATTCAAGATGCAGAAATCTTATCGCAACAGCAAAATTTGTTTCGAAAGAGTTGAAAGGAGTTTTTCCAAAGGATTTTGATTCTATTCTTCAATTAAAAGGAGTCGGAAGTTACACAGCCTCTGCTATTGCGTCTTTTGCTTATAATTTGCCTTATGCTGTTTTAGATGGAAATGTATTTCGTGTGTTGTCCAGAATTTTTGACATTGAAATACCTATTGATTCCACCGAAGGCAAAAGCTATTTTTCTACATGGGCGCAGGAAATTCTTCCAAAGAAAAAAGCAGGGGAATACAATCAGGCCATTATGGATTTTGGTGCTGTTGTATGCAAACCTTATCCCGAATGCGAGATATGCTTCTTTCATAATTATTGTAAAGCCTACCAAAAAGGAAAACAAGATTTGCTTCCGGTAAAAGAGAAGAAAGTAAAGATCAAAGAACGATGGCTGAACTACTTTGTTGTAAAGTATAAAGACCAGGTTTTGATTCATCAACGAATTTCAAAAGATATCTGGCAGCAATTGTTTGAATTTGTGCTGATCGAAACAGAACAATCTCTTTCGCCGGAAAAATTAATCAAAGTGTTCACAAAACAGTATGGAACTACAGAATTTCATTTGAATGGAAATTATGTTGCCAAACAAAAGCTTTCCCACCAGCTAATCTATTTTTCTTTTTTGCAACTTGATCTCAAAAGACGACAGCCGTTTCCCGGTTTTGCCTGGATAAAAATCTCAGAATTAAAGAAATACGCTTTTCCAAGGTCTTTGCAAGAGTTCGTTATACATCATTTGAAATAATTTAGCCCAATGTGCTGGCAATAAATTTGATTATCTTTTTTAAATTTATAAGAGGAATTTTCAGACGATTTGTAAAACAAGATAAATCAGAAGCGTATGAGAGGAGTAAACAGGGTTATGCTCATTGGCAATTTGGGTAAGGATCCGGATGTTCAATTTTTAGAAGGAAATATCGGCGTAGCCAAATTTCCTTTGGCAACGACGGAAACTTTTAAGGACAGATCAGGAAAACTGATCTCGCAAACCGAGTGGCACACCGTAGTTCTTTGGCGGGGTCTTGCCGAACTGGCTCAAAAATATTTGCACAAAGGCAGCCTCGTTTATATTGAAGGGAGGCTAAGGACCAGGAGCTGGGAAGACAAAGAAGGCAATCGTAAGTTTGCCACCGAAGTCGTGGGCGACAATCTTATTATGCTGGATAAGCGTTCCGATAGTGGAGGTCACGCAGGCCTGCATAGCGATCCAGGTTTGGAAGATTTTGGTGGCGGCAGTCCTGACACTTCTTTGGGCGATACTTCTTCTGACATGGAATTCTAAGAAATAAAGGACTATTTTTACAGTATAACTGGCAGGCCTTATGACCTGCCTTTCCGTTCGTTTAAGTCACCAAAACAGTTGAATGGATCCTTCGGTCATTATTTTTTTACACACGCAGCTACATATTTTTCTTGCAGTTAATCCGCAAAGCACCGTTTTTTTGGTGGTCTTCCTTTTTATTTTATTGCTTTTGAGCTTTATTACTTCAGGTGCGGAAGTGGCTTTATTTTCTTTACAGCATAAGGATATAAATGTGCTGAAAACAAAACAACACGCAGCGGCACGCAGGATCACCGCCTTGCTGGAGGAAAGAAAAGCCGTTTACACTTCTTTGCTAATTGCCAATGGACTTTTCAATATCAGCATCATCATCCTCGCCAATTTTTTTCTGACACAGGTATTGCATTTTGGAGTGGTGAATGTTTTCATTCCTCTGGATATAGACATGCTTATTAAAATTGTAGTCATTGCTTTTGTGCTTGTTTTTTTGGGAAAGATGTTGCCAAAGGTTTGGGCTACTCAAAATACACTTCGTTTTGCTTATGGAGTTTCTTCCGTTGTGGAGGCCTTGCATTTGCTTTTGAGAAAGATCAGCTTGCGAATGGTGGCTATTGCCGACCAGATCAGCGAAACCAGCGGCGCCAATGAATCGGAAGCCACCAGTATGAAGGAACTGGATGATGCCATTGAAATAAATAATGAAGCCACTTCCGTAGAAGAAAAAAATATTTTAAAAGGGATTGTCAAGTTCAGCAATATTTCTGTGAAGCAGATCATGAAGTTCAGGTTAGATGTGAACGGAATTGATTTTGATACTCCTTTCCAGGACCTGATCAAGAAAGTAGAAGAATTGCATTATTCCCGTCTGCCGGTTTATAAAGGAAGTTTGGATGATACGGTTGGTGTGCTCAACACAAAAGACCTTCTGCAATTTATTCATCAAACCAATTTTGACTGGCATGGTTTGATCCGGCCAACATTATTTGTTCCCGAATCAAAACTGATCAGTGATCTTTTGAAAGAATTTCAAACCAAACGGATTCATTTTGCCATTGTAGTGGATGAATTTGGCGGCGCCAGCGGCATTGTAACCATGGAAGATATTATTGAAGAAATTGTAGGCGATATCAGGGATGAATTTGATGAAGAAGAAAGCGCCGTTCGCAAGGCAGATGATAACACCTATATAGCCGATGCAAAAATTATGTTGTACGATCTCTGTCGCGCCATGCGGTTGCCCATTGATACGTTTGATGCGGTGAAAGGTGAAAGTGATTCTTTGGGGGGATTGGTTCTGGAATTGGCTGGAAAAATCCCATCCGTGAACGAAACGGTAAGCACAGGCGATTTTGATTTCACTGTTTTGGAAATAGAAAAGAACCGCATTAAAACCATCAAGATCTACATCAATCACGACAAAAATGAAGCGTATCGAAAAGTTGATAACCGGTAGCCATCAGTTTGCAGTTGATCAATTCAATGGGGTTGTTTGTCCTTCTGAAAATAATTTACTGGAGAGCTGTTCAACTGCCAATTGCCAATTGCCAATTGCCAACTCTAAAATAAAACAAGGGACTATCTTTTCATTCCTGTTTCTTATTGCTGTTTTCTTCTCTTCCTGTAGTAGCAACTATACTCCAAGGCCCCGTGGTTATTTTAAAATTGCTTTGCCGCAAAAGCAGTATAGGCTTTTTGATCAGCCGGGTTATCCTTACACTTTTGAATATCCTGTGTATGGAAATATAATTAAGGATTCACTCTTTTTCGATCAGCATCCCGAAAACCCATACTGGATCAATATTGATTTTCCCCGCTTCAACGGAAGAATTTATTTGTCCTACAAAGAGATTGGGAAAAATAAGTTTGACTCTTTGGTGAATGATGCTTTTACCCTGTCGTACAAACAGCATACGTATAAAGCATCTGCCATTCAATCGCAGGAATTCACTACGCCCAACGGATCGGGAGGCGTTTATTTTACATTAAAAGGAAATGCGGCTACGGGCAATCAGTTTTTTGTAACCGACTCCATCAAACATTTTTTAAGAGGTGCATTATATTTTTCAGCTACGCCCAATGCCGATTCTTTGCAACCGGTAAATGATTTTTTAAAGAAAGATCTTTGGCATTTGATCAATACGCTGAAGTGGAGATAAATAACCCGAGTTGTTTGTTAATCCTACCAAATCCTGTTCAATCCTTTAATTTTGCGCCTGCCTCGATCTTTTAATTCTGCTAACCCGCGATTATGATAGCAATTGATAATGTTCTGATCAGTGATGATGTAATTGAAGCCAAATTTGTTTGCGATCTTCATAAATGCAAAGGTGGTTGTTGCGAAGATGGTGATGCCGGTGCTCCCTTGGAAAAAGAAGAAAGAAAAATTATTGATGAAAATTTTAATGTCATCAAACCTTATCTTACAAAAGAAGGGTTGAACGAAATTGAGCGGCAGGGAAAATATTTATATGACAGAGAATTTGGCTGGGTAACTCCAACAGTTGATGGAAAGATTTGTGCTTACGGTTTCCGCGATGCACATGGAATTATTAAATGCGGCATTGAGCAAGCTTACAATGATGGAAAATTAAAATGGAAAAAGCCCATCAGTTGTCATTTGTATCCAATAAAAATTTCAAAACAAAAAGAATATACAAATGTTAATTACGAGC
>JAICTW010000524.1 GCA_025936195.1 Flavisolibacter sp. | reverse complement strand
TGATAAAACAATTTTTAATATTACCACTACACGCATTCATAAAAATTTTTTCATTCATTCTGACCATTTATAAAAATATCAGGAAATTTTTTTCAAATTTTAACGTAATTACTTTGATTGAACTTACTTTTGCCGCAGTTGCGTAACCAACTGTTCCGTCCTTTTGAAACATTCCTCAACTGCTTTTCCCAGCGACCTTGATTACTACAAACACCAATTTGCTTGTATATAAAGGTCAAATAATAAATAAATAAAAAATCAGTACTGCATCAACACGTGTTGTTGATGCGATAGGGATTATTTTTTAAAACGCTAAAACTAAGGACTATGAAGAAAGCACTCGATCTTGTTCGGCGAACAAGTTTTCAAGTTTTGTTGCTGCTTTTGAGCATCACCGCATTTTCTCAATCAAAAAATGTTACAGGTAGAGTAACTGATTCAACAAACACGCCGCTTGCAAATGTTTCCGTGCTGGTAAAAGGAACTACTACCGGAACTACCACCAATAACAGTGGCACTTTCTCCTTAACTGTTCCTTCGTCCTCTTCTGTGCTTGCATTCAGCTATACAGGTATGCAAACGGAAGAAGTGGCCGTAGGTGAACAATCCAGCATAAGCGTTGTTCTGCGGGCAAAAAGCGGAACATTGAATGAAGTGGTAGTGATCGGTTATGGTACTGCAAGAAAATCGGATCTTACCGGTTCCGTGGCTACAGTTAAATCAGATAGATTACTAGACAAACCGGTTGCAAATGTATCACAGGCTTTACAAGGTAAAGTTCCGGGCGTGGATGTAAGCATCAATTCAAGTGCTCCCGGCGAACCCGCAAAAGTTCGTATAAGAGGTATAAGTTCCATTAACTCAAGCCTCGATCCTCTTTATGTAGTGGATGGTGTGATCGGTGTTGATGCAAATATTTTAAATCCTAACGACATTGCTTCGCTTGAAGTTTTAAAAGATGCATCTGCTACAGCAATTTATGGAGCACGTGGCGCAAACGGAGTTATCATTATTACTACAAAGAGAGGATTGAGAGGTAAAACGAAAATATCTTATGATGCTTATGTTTCGCGCAGCAGCTTGCAACGGCATCTTCCAGCATTGAACTCTGATGAGTTTATGTATGTGTATGACCTTGCTTACAAGAACACAGAGAAGTACGATCCACAGGGTTTTGCGGAAGGAAAGTATATTCCTAATGATCCGAAAGATTTCCCCAACCTTTTTGATGCAAACGGCAAACCCTTGTATAATACTAATTGGGAAGATGAAGTGTATAAACCATCCTGGAGCACAAGTCATCAGCTTACTTTACAAGGCGGTACGGATAAAACACGATACAGTTTATCACTTGGATACCTGGATCAAAATGGTATAATGATAGAATCGTGGTTCAAACGATATTCCACAAGATTCACTTTGGATAACGATATTAATAAATGGCTTTCAATAGGCGGAAGCATGTCGCTTGTAAAGAGTAAAGAGCGATTGGTAAGTGATGCGAACGGCGGTTTGAATGTGTCGCGTATGGTGATTGAAGAGCTGCCGATTATTCCTGTAAAATATCCTGATGGAACCTGGGGTGGCAACAGTGACTTTCCGGGAATGGAAGGCGGAAGCAATCCTGTTGATATTGCCAATAACCGATATACACTGGAAAATATATTGCAATCTGTAGGCGATGTTTATGCAACATTTCATATTATGCCGGGTTTGGACTTTAAATCAGACTTTGGTTTTAATTTAAGTGCACAGAAAAATAATTTCTATTCGGGCAGAGGACTTCACTCGCTTTCATTCGACCAAAAAGGGGTAGCAACAATTAATAACTGGAACAACAGTTACTGGCAGAGCGAAAACTATCTTACCTACAATAAACAGGTTGCACGTAATCAGAGATTAACTGCACTGCTCGGTCTTTCATGGCAAAAGAGTTACTATGAACATTCATACTCCGAAGCAGAGAATTTTATTGATGATTACTGGGGCTGGCACAATCTCAGCGCCGGTTCTATTTATGGTACACCCGGCTCTGATGACGGGCAGTGGGCAATGAACTCATACTTCGCAAGACTTACTTACAACATAAGCGAAAAATACCTGTTCACTTTAACGGGAAGGTATGATGGCTCATCAAAATTTGGTGAGAACAAGAAGTACGCATTCTTTCCTTCCGCGGGTGTTGGATGGCGTATATCAGAAGAAGACTTTCTTAAAGATAATCCTACCATCAGTAACCTGAAGCTTCGTGGCAGCTATGGTTCTACAGGTAATCAGGAAATCGGAACATATAATTCTCTTCAACTGCTTGGTTCAGGTACAACTATATTTAATGGTGAACGGCAACCAACTATTAACCGTTCAAGCTTTGGTAACCCGGATTTAAAATGGGAAAGGGTAAACCAGTGGGATATTGGTTTAGAGTTTGGCTTATTCAACAACAGGATAAATGTTAATGCGGATTATTATCATCGCGTTACAGAAGATCTTTTGCTTCAGGCGCCAATTCCATGGTCTTCCGGTTTGGAAACCGTAACACAAAATATTGGTTCGGTACAAAACACAGGTTTTGAAGTTGCTTTGAATACCGTAAATATCCGCTCAAAAGATTTTACATGGACAACCGATATAAACTTTAATGCAAACAGGAATGAAATATTGCATCTTGGTGAGAAGAACGATGACATTTATCCGGGTCCATGGTTCTTAGGCGAAACAAATATTCTGCGTGTAGGTTGGCCCATCGGAACATTTTGGGGACAGATAAGAGAAGGTACATGGAGCACGAAAGATGCTGCCGAAGCTGCGAAATATGACAGGCTGCCGGGAGATGTTAAATGGGCTGATTTGAACAATGATGGTCAAATTAATGATGATGATAATACAAGGCTTGGTCAGGCTTATCCTAAGTGGACCGGGGATATTCTAAACACCTTTACGTATAAAAACTTCGATTTCTCATTTGATATCCGCTTTGTGCAAGGCGTAAACACCGTTGCCAATTTTAAACACTCAACAGAAGACAGGCAGGGTATAGCCAACAGTTTAAAAACAGTGTTGGGGGCATGGACTCCGGAAAATCAAAACAGCATGATAGCAGAAATACGCTATTATGGTTCTAAGTATTATACACATAT
>JAICTW010000658.1 GCA_025936195.1 Flavisolibacter sp. | reverse complement strand
CGAAAACAGTATTCAAAGGTTTGGAATCAGCGCACTTGTTTTAAACAGCTTTTTATGGAGCTTGCTATTTACCCTTTCAGGAGCCACTTCCTTATTCAACATGTATCAGCAGATACGGAGACGTTTTTTAGTCAGCCTGCTCTCTTTTATTTTGCTACCTCTTCTTGCTTTTATAGTTGTTTTAAATTTTGTCAGGTTTTCCGAAGATCTATTCGGTTTTGCTGAAACAGCCATTTGCTTTTTGATGGCCCACTTATTTTTCTTTTTTAGATTTCGCTCATGTTTAAAAAGCGCCAACCATCATACTACTGTTGATTCAGAATTGACCATACAGACGTGGCAGGTTTTTTGTAAGTGAACACAGTTACCTCCTTACACTAACTTAACAATTGCAAAATAAGACTGCAACCAATCTTTTAGATTCTTCATCATAGTTTTGCATTCCACCTTACAAATACTATGAAAAGAAGCTACACCATCCTTTATGTCGATGATGACATGGACGACCTGCTTATCATTTCGGAAGCTTTCGAACGTTATACCGACCACCTTTCAGTAGTTCATGCGAGTAATGGTATTGAAGGCCTCAAAACGTTGGAAAACATGAGCAAGAAAGGCAGCTTACCCTGTCTCCTTATCATTGACATTAATATGCCTATAATGGATGGGAAGCAGATGCTTCAAAAGTTAAGAGCTCAAACAAGGTACGATGGACTCCCTGTGATTTTGTTTAGCACATCCAGTTCAGCAAGGGATAGAAAGTTCGCTGAAGAAAACCATGCTGAATTTATTTCAAAACCAAATGGCTATGGCGAACTTGAATCCCTTGTTGAGCAGTTTGTGACCAAATGCAGGATCGAAGTAAGAAAAAGCGCTTAGCTGTTTAGAAATTCTCTACACCCTATCTATTCTTTGCTTGCCTGGTAATTAATACCGCTTTCTGCAATTTGTGTTAGCAATTCATCGGCTTGTTTTTCTTCTTGTAAGGTTTGGCCTAATAACTCTTTAGCGTCGTTATATCCTAATGTTTTTGCCAGTTGTGCAAGACCGCCGTAGGTTGCTATTTCGTAGTGCTCTGCTTTTTGTGCAGCGAAAATAATTCCCACGTCCCTTTGAGCACTGCCATCATCCGTTTCATCAATAGTGTCCTCGCCTTCTTCGATGATGCCCGACATAGCAGGGCATTTCCTGGTGTCTGCCTCTTCGCCAATGATGGCAAATACTCTTTCAAGCCGGTCTGCATGGACTCTTGTTTGTGTTACATGGTTATCCAAGGCCTGCTTCAACCGTGGAATGGTTGCTGCCTCATTTAATTTATGAAGTTTCTTCACTAATTTTTTCTCAGCCCAATAAATATCCTTTAGTTGCTCAACAAAAAATGCTTTCAGCTTTGAGTTGAAGACCGGGCTACTTACTGTTGTTTCCATAAAATGTTTTAAAGAAGGCCGAAATAATAGTGCCAGAGCAGCTAAGTGTTCATAATCGTATTTAAATCAAATCCCCTCTCGCGCATGGCTTTTTCACGAAAAACTACTGCTCAGTTTGCCCTGGGGACTATGTCCTTAATTTATGGCACAGAATTTTGACAGCTTAGCAGCGTTAACACAATCAATAAATATTTGTTCACAAAAAAGAAGCGTATGAAAAACATAGTTCTGGCCACAGTTGTAAGTGTAATGCTTTCCTGTAACACAAAAACAGAGACCACTACAAAAACAGATACCTCTACTAATGCAGCCTATGCTCCCTCGGAAGGTGATGTAACCAAAAGGAATGGTGAGGTAATGGTATGGCATGATGGTGATTGGAAGCCTGCCGATAATGATGTTCATTTAAGCAACGGTGTTGTGGTAAATAGAAGGGGAGAAGTAACCAAAGAAGATAAGGTGATCATTCTTCACGATGGAGAAGTAGTTGACAAATCAGGTCGCTTTTTTGATAAGGCCGGTAATGCTATTGATGATGCATGGGATGCTACTAAAAAAGGTGTAAACAAGGTTGGTGAAGAAGTAAAGGATGTATTTAATGGTGATGATCACGACAAGAAAAAGAATAAGGACAAAGACAAGGATAAATAAACCTTAATTATTCGTCAAGAAAGGCCGCAATAATTGAGGCCTTTCGTATTTCCAATCGTTTTTTAGCACTATCTCATAAACTGTGTAAGTAAAAAATAGCTGAGGTTGCAACCCCAACTATTTTTTTAATTTTAAAACCACAGTTATGGAACAGAATGATCAATTAATCGATACATTTTTTAAAAATCAATAGCCACCACGAAAAAATTTTTACTCTCACTTGCAACCGCTAAATCGATGTAAGCTAACTGATAAAAAATAGGAGAGACTTATCACGCCATCTCTTGTATTAATTCAAAGCTCATGTGCAGCATTGCTCTCAAGTTTGGCGATGATGAACCTTTAAGAATGGTGAATTCTCATCTATTATGCCAGCTTGCTCTTTAAACTTTTTCTTTATCTCGTCT
>JAICTW010000208.1 GCA_025936195.1 Flavisolibacter sp. | reverse complement strand
CTTTTTGCGCAAAATTCCTGATGATGAAAAAAATTATTGTGATCGTATTAATGATCCTGAGCCTGGATGTAGTAGCACAAAACGAATTGACTATTGTTCATCATAATAGAAACACTCCAATCGAAATTCCTTCAGGAATTATTGAAGGGCAGATCAAAACTGCCGATGGACAACCCGCTGCTTTTGTTACTGTTTACATTATGGAAAACAACAGAACAGCCATTACTGATGAACAGGGAAATTTCATCATTAAAAATTTGAAAGCCAACACATATACTTTGAAGATAACAATGGTGGGATTAAAACCTCAACAAAAAACAGTGGAAGTGAAAAATGAAAGCACCTCTTCTATTTCCATTGTTTTAACCGAAGATGAAAACCAATTGACCGAAGTTGTGATAGCTACGGGAAGAAGATTAAATAACAAACCTGTTTCCATTGGAAAAATTGATATCAATCCAATGGACCTGCCGCAAAGCATAACGGTTGTGGGACAAGGGTTGATCCGTGAACAACAGGCACAGCGCTTAAGTGATATCATCAAAAATGTAAATGGTGTTTATGTTACTACCACCCGGGGAAGTGTCCAGGAAAGTTTTGGCGCAAGAGGTTATGGATTTGGCAGCAGTAATCTTTTTAAAAATGGTGCAAGAATTAATTCGGGAGTAATGCCCGAGATCAGTTCTTTGGAAAGAGTGGAGGTGTTGAAAGGAAGTGCTGCCATTTTGTTTGGACAAGTGGCGCCGGGTGGCATTTTAAATATGGTGACCAAACAACCAAAATTTAAGTGGGGCGGTGAACTGTCAATGCGGGCAGGAAGCTATGATCTTTACAAACCTTCATTCGATGTGTATGGTCCCATTTCATCTTCCATAGCTTACCGATTGAACGGTACCTATGAAACAGCAGGAAGTTTTCGTGACCAGGTTCATTCCAAACGATATTATATAAATCCTTCTTTGCTTTTTAAACTCGGTTCAAACACAGAGTTGATTGCAGAAGGAGATTATTTGTATCACCGGTTCACTCCTGATTTTGGCATTGGTTCTTTGGATGGTACTGAAATTCCTGATGTCCCCCGTTCCCGTTTTATGGGCACATTCTGGCAATACAATAAAACAAAGCAAAGCACCAGCACGGTCACTTTGAAAAACCAATTCAGTAAAAGCTGGAAGCTGACCACCACTGCATCTTATCAATATTATGCGAGGGATTATTATGCAGTGGAAAGGATACAGGCTTTGGCCAATGGAGACTGGACAAGGCCTCTGGGCAAAATTTTAAATCATGAAAATTATTACACAGTGCAAAGCAATTTGAATGGTCAATTCAAAACAGCTTCTGTTGAACATAATTTACTTGCCGGTGCAGATGGCGATCATGATCTGACCGTCAATCATGATTTTAGTTTTCCTTCAGTCGCTGGTTTACCTGCTGGCAGTTATGACAAGATCAATATTTTAGATCCTGATAAATATGTGCAACGAACAGATATTCCTGTTGCCGCCATGATCCGCCGGAGAGAAGCTGCGGTGAACCGCTTTGGAATATATGTGCAGGACCTGGTTAAGCTTTCTAAAAAATTTAATGTATTGGCAGGACTAAGATGGTCCTATGTTGAAACGAAAGGAATTGATTCCACCAATTTATTGACAGGTGCAAAAACAGCAGGGGAGAACCGATACGATAAAGCCCTTTCTCCACGCTTTGGGATTGTGTACAAGCCATTCAAAACAACTTCTTTGTTTGCAAGCTATTCCAATTCCTTTGTGGTGAATAATGGCCAGGATATTAATGGCAATGTGTTGAAGCCTTCCATTGTTGATCAATACGAGTTAGGTGTGAAGAATGAGTTCTTCAATGGCTTGTTATCAACTAATATTACAGCTTACCGCATTATCAATAATAACCTTGCACAAACGGCACCGTTTCTGAAAGATGGAACTCCCAACAGCAACTCCGCTATTAAACAATTAACCGGACAAACCACAAGCGATGGAATTGAAATTGATCTGGCAAGTCATCCTATCAAAGGTTTGGACATTACTGCAGGTTACAGTTATAACTATATGCGTTATACAAAAACAGATACCACCATCGGAAGCTATAAACAGGGAGAACGCCTGGTGAATAATCCCATTCACACCGCCAATGCCACTGCTTTTTATTTATTCCGTAAAGGACTGTTGAACGGATTGAAAGCAGGAGTTACCATCGTTTATACCGGAGCCCGTTTTGGAGGATGGAACACTTCAGTTGCTTCAGTAAATCCTGCTACTTACCGCGAAAGATTAATACCTGTAAAAGGATTTACAACCCTTGATTTTTCTGCGGGTTATGCCTGCAAAAAAATTTCGGTGATGGTAAAAATTTCCAATCTTACCAATACACTCAATTATTATGTGCATGAGAATTACAGCATCAATCCTATTCCGCCTGCACAATTTATAGGGACCATCTCTTACAGATTTTAATAAAGCTTTTAAGAGTCAAGGCAGCAATGTGTTTTGCGCTTTCATTTTTTTAAAGTGAGAACTTTTTCAGGCGCACGTTAATGGGAGGACAGGGTTATATTTGCGCCACTATGGCAACAGACAGTAACCGGTTTCAGGCAATTATTTCGCATTGCAAAGAGTATGGATTTATTTTTCCTTCATCAGAAATTTATGATGGATTAGGAGCGGTGTATGATTACGGTCAATGGGGAAGTGAACTCAAAAAAAATGTCAAGGATTATTGGTGGAAAAGCATGACGCAGATGTACGAAAACATAGTGGGTATTGATGCGGCCATCTTCATGCATCCAACTGTTTGGAAGGCCAGCGGGCACGTGGATAATTTCAGCGATCCGATGATTGATAACAAGGACAGTAAAAAGCGTTATCGTGTTGATCATTTGATCGAAGCTAAAATTGCAGAATTAGAAGAAGCCGGGCATCCGGAACAAGCCGATATTTTGCAGAAAGAAATGGATGACTTATTGAGTAAGGATGATTTTGCAGGATTAAAAAAATTAATTGAGAATAATAAAATTGTTTGTGCCATAAGTAAAACTGCAAATTGGACAGATGTTCGTCAATTTAATTTGATGTTCTCAACAGAGTTTGGCGCAGTATCATCTGAAGAAGAGAATATTGTTTACTTGCGTCCTGAAACAGCACAAGGAATTTTCGTCAACTTTTTGAACGTGCAAAAAACAGGAAGGATGAAGATTCCTTTCGGCATTGCACAAATCGGAAAAGCATTCCGTAATGAAATTGTAGCAAGGCAATTCATTTTCAGAATGCGTGAGTTTGAGCAAATGGAAATGCAATTCTTTATTCGTCCCGGCACTCAAAAGGAATGGTACGAATACTGGAAGGGCGAAAGAATGAAATGGCATTTAAGTCTTGGCATTCCTACTGATAAATACCGCTTTCACGATCACATCAAGTTAGCCCACTACGCCGATGCAGCTTGTGATATTGAATACAATTTCCCGATCGGATTTAAAGAAGTGGAAGGCATTCACTCACGTACCGATTTCGACTTGCGCAATCACCAGGAGTACAGCAAAAAGAAATTGCAGTATTTCGACAATGATGTCAATCCTGAAACAGGCAAACCTTACGGCAATTATATTCCTTACGTAATTGAAACTTCCATTGGTGTGGACAGAACGGTGATGATGGTGTTGAGTGAAGCATACGAAGAACAGGATTTGAGTACAGGCGAAAAACAAGACAGTAGAGTAGTTCTCAAATTTCCTCCGAAGCTTGCTCCGATTAAATTAGCCATACTTCCGTTAGTGAAGAAAGACGGTCTTCCTGAAATTGCACGAAACATCATGAATGAATGCAAAGAGCATTTCAGATGTTTTTATGAAGAGAAGGATACGATTGGTAAACGCTACAGAAGAATGGATGCCATTGGAACGCCTTTCTGCGTAACCGTAGATCATCAAACAAAAGAAGACAACACAGTTACCGTCCGTTACAGAGATACAATGGAACAGGAGCGAATTTCCATTGATCGCATAAGAGAGATTGTCACCGCTGCAATAAAATAAATCAGGTAATTGTTTATCCTGAGCAAGCGGTTAATGGCTTGTTAACCGCTTGCAATACTTGCCCGGCGTGCTTACTTTGGCAGTCCTATGAAAATTAGTTTTCTGCTTCTATCCGTGCTGATTTTTTGCATCAGCGGTCATGCACAAACCGACAGTTCTTCCGGCAACAATAAAACCAAAATGGCTGCGGGTGTAGTATTCAACACCAATCAAAGCTATGCCGGCAGAACAGATTCTTCAAAATTACCTGTACTCATTCCCGAGGTCAACTTTGTTTTTCCTAAAGGATTTTTTCTCAATGCAAAAGGCTATTTGAATTTATCACAGCACACAACAACTTTCGATGGCATCAGTCTTGAACCAGGTTATGAATTTTCAAAAGAAAACTGGAACGGAAGTTTTTCAGTAATTAAAAATTTCATCAGCGACAGCAGTAATTTAATCATTGCGCCGGTAAATGCTGCCCTTGAATTTTATCTGAACAAGGAAACAAAATTGCTTACACCTTTTATTGGTTGGGAATATTCGATGTCAGGCGAAGGCAACGATTTTATTTTATACGGCGGCTTTTCGAAAGATATTGTATTTACCAAAGAGGATAAAAAGGTTGCAATAGATATGGAGCCTTCCGCATCCTTTACAGCAGGAAGTCAGAGCTTTTATTATTCGTATCTGAAATCCTTTGCCAGCAAAGGCAAAGCCAACGGTAAAAGAAAGAAGCAGGGAAATAATGGAGGCGCCACATCGGCAACCACCACACAATTAGTGGAACAGGAAAGCAAAAAATTTACTTTGCTGGGTTCTGAAATTGATTTGCCTTTAACGATAAGCGGCCGTAAGCTAAAGTGGATCGCAACGCCGGCGGTGGAAATTCCTATTAATCTTGTTAGCAGTGGTGCCGGAGCACAAAGCTCTGTTCCTTTTTTTTCTGTTACCACAGAGCTGGTGTTCAGTTTTTAAACTGTTTTCAGGATCCTTTACCTGTTAATTTGTAAGCTACTGAGCCAGCGATTTCTTTTATAAAACTATCCCAGTGTGATAAGGCCAACGGTGATGGCAGAATATAATCCTCAAAAAAATTGTTGCTGATCCTTTTGGAAATAAAATCACAGGGATACAGGTCTGCATTGATCCCTGCTTTTTTAAAAACCTGTTGTGCACGCGGCAAATGCATAGCAGAGGAGATCAGTAAATAAGGCCCTTGTATTTGAAAAGAATCAATGATCTTTTTTGAATAGCGGGCATTTTCTAAAGTGTTTCTCGAACTGGTATCTGTAAAAATGTTTTCTGCAGGAATACCCAATTCTACTAATCGTTGTTTAATAAAGTCTGCTTCACGAAAATTGTTTTTAGTGATGTAGCCATTGCCTGCTGCTACAATGATGTTGTTGATGTGCCCTGTTTTATACAGCAATGCCGTTTGTATAAAGCGGTCGGCAGCAGGATTGAAATAACCTTGTTCATCGTAACGCTTGTACGAAACCATTCCGCCTAATAAAATCCCAGCATTGTAATGGGCGGCAGAAGACAATTGCACTGGCTGAATTTCATAATTGGCGATCAGTTGGCGTATGATAAAAGGGTTTGTGAAGAATAGAAGCAGGATGAACGAAGTGATGAAAAATGATTTTCTTCTTCCTGGATTTTTGGTGAGCAATGCAATGATCAACAAAATGATGATCCATATCATCGGGCGAAAAAGGAACAATAAGATTTTAAGCAGAACGAACATAATAAAAACTTAAGCTACTAAGATATG
>JAICTW010000594.1 GCA_025936195.1 Flavisolibacter sp. | reverse complement strand
TTTGCTGCTCTTGTAAAGCAACAGCAAGCCTATGATAACAGGTTTCAAACCTTGTATAATGCCTACGACAGCCTTCAAAAATTGGGAGACAAAGAAGGAATGAAAAAAGTAGAAGCCGTTATTGACCAACTTGGCAATGAGATGAATGAAGCTGTTTACGCTTCTTTTTTGAAAACACATTCTAATTCTGATGTGGCTTTATATGCTTTAAAGCAATATGCGGGTTATGATATTGATCCTGCCAAAGTGGAACCTTTGTTCAATAGCTTGCCCGCTTCTGAAAAAGTATGGCCTTCTGCAAAAGCTTTGCAGGAAAGAATTGACATTGCTAAAAAAACTGCCATTGGAAATTACGCAATGGATTTCACACAAAATGATACACTGGGCAAACCTGTTTCGCTTTCTTCTTTCAAAGGAAAATATGTGCTCGTTGATTTTTGGGCAAGTTGGTGCGGTCCCTGCCGGAGGGAAAACCCAAACGTGGTAAAAGTGTTCAATAAATTCAAGGATAAAAATTTTACCATTCTCAGTGTTTCGTTGGACAGGCCTGATGCAAAAGATAAATGGCTGGCAGCTATTCATAAAGATGGTTTGGCATGGACGCATGTCAGTGATTTGAAGTATTGGGATAATGCTGTGGCAAAGCAATATGGCATCAGGGCTATTCCGCAAAACCTGCTATTAGACCCGCAGGGAAAGATCATTGCAAGGAATTTAAGAGGCGAAGATTTAGATGCTAAGCTGACGGAGATATTTAGCAAGTCGCAAAAAACAATCTGATAAGGTTACAAATAAAAAATTGATCCCGCCCTAACGACTGAGGACGGGATTTTTCATTGGTGATAGAATTGCATCAATTTAACCATGGCAAAACCTGTAATTGAAACACATCCTTTTGAAGCCTTTGTTCCAAAGAACATCAAATGTTTGATTGTGGGAAGTTTTCCGGGAAAAGAACAAACCCAAATTGAATTGAATGAAACACACTGGTTTTACGGAGCACCAAGAAACCAGCTTTGGAAAATTTTGGAGATTGTTTATAAAAGAGAATTGAAAAAAAGAAAGGAGAAGCAACAACTCTTTGAAGAGGCCGGCATTGGAATGACAGATGTCATCAAATCCTGTATTCGTACACAGGGAACTAACTTGGATGAGAACTTAGACATTAAAGAATACAACAAAGAAGTGATTGAAAAGATATTAAAACAACATCGCCCCAAAATTTTATTCACCAGCCGTTTTGTAGAAAAGGAATTCAAAAAACTTTTTCCCGATTACAGCAATACAGATATTCTGCCTTCGCCTTCACCAAGATATTTCAAGCTGTCCATTGAGGATAAAGCAAGAATTTACAGTGAAAAATTACCGATGCTAAAATGACTATCGTCAGAGCAAAGTAACATTTAATCAACATTAGGACTTCCTTATTTTGAATCCCCTTCACCTCTCTTACCTTTGTTAACATGGAACGCAAACAGGAAGTCCTTCAGGACGTTGTTATCAAATTTGCCGGCGACAGTGGTGATGGTATGCAATTGACCGGAACCCAGTTTACCAATAACACCGCTTTATTGGGCGCCGACCTTTCTACTTTTCCCGATTTCCCTGCAGAGATAAGAGCGCCGCAGGGAACATTACCAGGTGTGAGTGGTTATCAGCTTCGTTTTTCAAGCGACAGCATTTACACTCCCGGCGATGCTTTTGATGTGCTGGTAGCGATGAATGCAGCAGCATTGAAAACAAACGTGAAGCGTTTGAAAAAAGGCGGAAAGATCATTGTCAATACAGATGGATTTGATACCAAAAATTTGCGCCTGGCAAATTATACTGATGGCGTGAACCCATTGGAAAACGGTTCGCTGGAAAATTATGAAGTAATCAAAATGGATGTTACCAAAATGACCCGGGAGGCCTTGAAGGACATTCAGATGGGAACTAAGGAAAAAGATCGTGCAAAGAACATGTTCGTTCTTGGCTTTTTGTATTGGATGTATGGCCGTGATATGAAAAGCACGGAAAAGTTTCTGCAAGAGAAATTCGGTAAAAAGCCGGAGATACTGGAAAGTAATTTAAAAGTGCTTCGTGCAGGATACAACTACGGCGAAACCACCGAAACCTTTACTACGCAATATAAAGTTGAAAAAGCAAGAATCGCTGCCGGCAATTACAGAAGCATCATGGGAAATCAGGCGCTTGCCTATGGATTGATTGCCGCTTCTGTAAAAAGCGGGTTGAATCTTTTTTTGGGAACCTATCCCATCACTCCCGCGTCCGATATTTTGCATGAACTCAGCAAATACAAAAACTTTGGTGTAAAAACGTTTCAGGCCGAAGATGAAATCGCAGGTATTGCATCTGCCATTGGCGCCAGCTATGGTGGGCATATTGGTGTAACAAGCACATCAGGTCCCGGTATGGCTTTAAAAGGTGAAGCGATGGGTTTGGCAATGATGCTTGAAATTCCATTGGTGATTATAGATATTCAACGCGGCGGCCCGTCAACAGGCTTGCCCACTAAAACGGAGCAAAGCGATTTATTACAGGCATATTATGGAAGAAACGGTGAATCGCCCATGCCGGTGATTTCTGCATCTACGCCCAGTGATTGTTTTGAAGTAGCTTATGAAGCAGTTCGCATTGCTACTGAACATATGACTCCTGTTATTCTTTTGAGTGATGGATATATTGCCAACGGTGCCGAACCATGGAAATATCCAAACTCTGATCAATTGCCTCCTATTCATGTTCAGTTCAAAACAGAATTAGGCCATGGCGAAGAAAAATTTCAACCC
>JAICTW010000452.1 GCA_025936195.1 Flavisolibacter sp. | reverse complement strand
TCACCTGCTGATATCACTACAGTAACTGAACAGATAGCTGCCACCTGGGATAAGATCCAGAAGCGCGACTTCTATACAGGCTGCGGCAAACCTGATTGCCACTGGTGCAATTTTGTTAAAACTAATAACCTGGCAGTAGCGCTGCATGAGATTGAAGAGGAGCCGGCGGAAGAATAGTCCCGATAGCTATCGGGATCATGACAGATTTAACGGAATTTGAAGATTGATTGTCCCCAAACAACTTAAGTTTGCAATTCGTAAAATGGCCACAGAGAGCCGCAGAGATTTAGGGAGTACCGCAGAGAATAACTCTGTGGCTCTCGTTTCCTCTGCAGAGCTCTGGGGCCCTTCAAACTCATTATGCAGAAACCTGTTTTGAAAAGGATTGTTATCCCCTTCTTATTGTTGGCCTTCGTTCTTTCCCAGCTATTCCTTTATACAGGTTGTGCCACTATTGTTCCGCCTGAAGGCGGGGACAGAGATTCCTTACCACCCGTGCTGGTAAAAGCGAATCCAGCCAATGAGACCCGCAACTTTACTAACGACAGGATTACTTTTACTTTTGATGAATACGTTGACCTGGAAAATTACCAACAGAATGTGATCGTTTCTCCGCTTCCGGTGAATATGCCAACCATGACCCGGAAACTGAATACCATTACTATTAAATTGCGCGACAGTATTGAACAGAATACAACCTACTCTTTTAATTTCGGCAATTCCATTAAAGACGTTAACGAAGGAAATATCCTGAAAGATTTCGTTTACACCTATTCAACTGGCCGTTATATTGATTCACTGCAGTTTCATGGAAGGGTAGTACTGGCAGAAACCGGAGCTGTAGATTCAACACTCACCGTAATGCTCTACAGAGACATGGATGATTCTGCTGTAATCAACAAGCGTCCTCGTTTCATCACAAAGCTCGATCCCAATGGAGGCTTTACTTTCCATAACCTTCCTCCCGGAACTTTCCACGTATTTGCAATGAAAGATGAAGGAAGCTACAAGTATCTAAGCACTAAACAGCTATTTGCTTTTGCTGATTCCGCCATCCATGTTAATTCCAATACCGATTCAATATGGCTGTATGCCTATGTAGCTGATACAGTCGCCTCCACCGGTCAGCGACCAGCAACAGCCGTGGCCCCCGCCACCGGGCGAAATAACCGGGGAGAAACACCCATAAAGCGATTGAAATTATCAACCAATCTAAGCGCAGGCAGGCAGGAGCTCACCAATAAATTTGTAATGACCTTTGAAACAAAGCTGCGCACATTTGATTCTGCCAAAGTTCATTTTTCAAAGGACACTACTTTCGTTCCTGTTACCAATTATAGCTGGTCGCTGGATAGCAATCGCAGAGTGTTAACCCTGATTCATCCCTGGAGTGAGAATACACTCTATAATCTGATACTTGAAAAAGATTTTGCTACCGATACGGCAGGCCGTCAATTGCTGAAATCAGATACGCTTTCTTTTGTTACCAAAAAGAAGGAAGATTATGGTTCGCTTGCCTTGCGTATAAAAGGGATTGATAGTCTTAAAAACCCAATGCTGCAGTTGGTCCAAAATAATCAGGTAATACTTACGGTGCCGATCAAATCAGGCATATACAATCAAACATTGTTTGTTCCCGGCGAATACAGCCTTCGTGTTTTTGATGATGTAAACGGCAATGGCAAGTGGGATGCGGGTAAATTTTTCGGAGAAAAACGACAGCCGGAAATTGTGCACCCGATCTCGCAAACGATCACAGTAAAAGCCAATTGGGACAATGAATTTGACCGTGTTTTGTAGGTGTTTTTTAACAGCATTTCACCGGCATTTCCCTCTCAATTTTTGTACATTTGTACACTATGCAATTCTCCTCTTCCTTGTTGGAAAATGCAGTGAACGAGTTCGCTAAATTGCCGGGCATCGGCAAAAAAACAGCCCTTCGTTTGGTGCTTCATTTGTTGAAAGAAGACAGTGAAGATGTACAGCATTTCAGTGAAATTGTGAGCCGTATGCGCAGCGATATTAAGTTCTGTCAGCGCTGCCACAATGTGGCCGATGCCGATATTTGTTCCATCTGCGCTAACAGTATGCGCAAGCAGGAAATGATCTGCGTGGTGGAAAGCATCCGCGATGTAATTGCACTTGAAAGCACTCAGCAATACAGCGGCACTTATCATGTTTTGGGCGGCGTCATTTCTCCTTTGGATGGTATTGGTCCTAATCAGTTGAACATTGAAACACTCATTCATCGTGTGCAGAAAGAAGGCACTGCAGAAGTGATCTTTGCATTAAGTCCAACTATTCAGGGCGATACTACCATTTACTATATCCAAAAGAAACTTCCCGCCGACACAAAAGTTACTACCATTGCAAGAGGCATTGCTTTTGGTGGCGAATTAGAGTATGCCGATGAAATGACGCTGGCAAGAAGTCTTCAGAACAGGTTGCCGGTTGATAGTTATGTTTCGGGCAGGTAATCCATTGCCACCGTTTTAAGCGGCGGTTGAAAGAAGCAATTCGCCTAATTGGCTTATCCAAATTGAAAAGAAACATTGTCCTTCTGATTTTTTCATAGGTATTATTTCTCCGAAAGAAATGAAAATTACCGCTAACAGTGAGTAAACAGAGATCGCTGTGATATTACTTTTATACCTGTAACCAAAACTTTTCATGTGTAGTCTTATCCTGCAAATACACCAAACACATGAAAAAGATCATTGCTACCCTGACTTTAATTATCCTTGCCTTTACTTCTTTTGCAACGGATTCTACATTTTATTTTACAACTTCTGATCATGTTCGATTGTATGTACGTGTTGCCGGCGAAGGAAAGCCCTGTGTGTTTGTTCATGGAGGCCCGGGTTCCACTTCATATTATTATGAAGCTGTGGCTGGAGCACCCATCATTGAACAAAAAATGCAAATGATTTATTTCGATCAACGGGGTTGCGGCCGTTCCGATTCGGCTTTAAATAATGATTATTCAATGAAAAGACTGGAAAAAGATATGGAAGAATTGAAAACCGCTTTGGGTTTTAAGCAATGGGCGGTAATGGGACATTCATTCGGCGGCATATTGATCACCAACTATGCGCATGATTATCCCAAGTCAGTTTCTGCATTGCTGTTGATTGAATGTACGCTGAACATGCAGGCTTCGATGCAAAGTCATTTAGAATTTGGTTTGAAAGAATTGAACATTAAAGATCAGGCCGAATACAGGGACACCACCAAACCATTGAACGAAAGAGTTTGGAAAATTCATGACCAGCTTACCGAAAAAGACATCTGGTACAAGCTGATGTTCAGAAATGCATTTGAAAAAAAATATAGTGACTCCATAACTTTTGCCATTGGAAAATTCAACAGAGATTATGCAAACAAAGTTTGGGGCCGTGAAGAATATTGGAAAGATTACACACCCATTACCAAAGACATTAGATGTCCCGTTTTAATCAT
>JAICTW010000727.1 GCA_025936195.1 Flavisolibacter sp. | reverse complement strand
GCTTATACTTTCATCCATAGCAAGCAAGCCTTTATGGTCGGAAAAAAGCTCTGCTATTGTTTCTTTTAAAATATCCTTATTCATTAAAATTTATTTTTTGCGCCATGTATATTCAAAATCCAGGCATTTATTCGCTTAGCTAATGTTGCCATAGAATAAGATTATTTTCCAGCGGCGCTTTGATATTATCATAGTTCGGAATTATCCTGACGGTATAGTCTGAAATATTTCGGTCAGTTTTTATTTCCCCATAATATACATGCTCTATTTTGTCATCCGATATTGATTGAAAATGCATCTTTAAAATCTCCGGGCCATTTTCGTCCTTTCCATTGGCGAAGAGTTGCACGCAAATCTTATCTCTTAGCTGGTCGTCAAAAAAAATACTGGCAGAAACTGCATAATCATTGTCTGATTTTTGAACATCGATTTTACCAAAATGGATATCTTTCCATTTTTGCTTTACAAGACTGGCAGTTTCAACAAGGTTTTTACCCATCAAACCATTGTTGCCAGCTCTCCTGAGGTACTCTTTGGCAGCGGGCAAATAAGATTCTTCTGTATATTCTCTAACCGTTCTGTTTGCAGAAAATTCAGGCGTCAGTGTGGCCATGCTATGTCTCATTTTTTCAATCCATTTGGCAGGAATTCCCTCTTCATTTCTTGAATAAAATTCAGGCACCACCTGTTGCTCTAATAAGTCGTAGAGATTATTTGCCTCGGCAGCATCCCACGCCCGATCTTCGCCATGTTCGCGCATGTCTCCCATCGCCCAGCCAACCTCCGGTGTATAGGCCTCAGCCCACCAGCCATCTAATTCGGATAAATTAATCCCACCGTTTACAAGCACTTTCATGCCGCTTGTGCCGCAGGCTTCCCATGGCCGGCGCGGCGTATTTATCCAAACATCAACTCCCGAAACCAGTTGTTCGGTTAACTGCATATCATAATCACTCAGAAAAATTACATGCCTGTACAAATTATGCTGTTGAATAAATTGATTCCATTCATGAACCAAATCTTTACCGTTTTTATCGGCTGGCGGCGCTTTGCCCGCTATAATTAACTGAACCGGAAACTCTGGATTGGTAAGAATTTTAATAAACCTGTCACGATCATGCAAAAGAAGGTTTGGCCTTTTATAGGGAACAAATCTACGAGCAAAGCCAAGCGTTAAAGTATGCGCATCAAAAATATTTTTCGCGGCCTTGGTAACCTCTGATGGCAGGCCGGAAACCAAACTTTGTGTTTCAAACCTTTGCCGAACGTAGTTCACCAATTTATTACGTGAATCATTTCGCATTTCCCAAAGAGAATCGCCGGAGATTTTGTCAATATTTTTTTGTATGGTTTTTAAATTGCCTTTCCAGCGCTCTTTACCACAATTTTTTGTCCACAGCTCATCGGCAAATTCTGAATCCCAACTTGGTGTATGTACTCCATTTGTTATAGAATCAACAGGAATTTCGTCAACGGGCCAGCGGGGATAAAGATTAGAAAATAATTGCCGGCTAACCTTCCCATGCAATTTACTAACCGCGTTAACATTTCCGGAGCCTCTCATTGCAAGAAACGCCATATTAAAATACTCTTTATCATTGTTGGCATCCTCTCTTCCCAGAGCCATCAGGTTTTCAAAATCTACCTGGAGTTCATTGGCTGCATATCCCGAAAAATACTGCGTCATAAGCTCAGGACTGAAATGGTCAAAGCCGGCAGCGACCGCAGTATGGGTCGTAAAAACATTTCCGGCCCTGGTAACTGCAAGCGCTTCTTCAAAAGAAAGATGGTTCGCTTTCATAAACTGGTACGCACGTTCCAAAACCAGGAAAGCTGCGTGGCCTTCGTTCAGGTGGCAAACTTCAGGATGAATGTTAAGTGCTTCGAGAAGCTTGATGCCGCCAATTCCGAGAACAATTTCCTGTTGGATGCGAACCTCCGAACCTCCACCATAAATCTGGCTGGTGATTCCTCTGTGCGCCGGCAGGTTT
>JAICTW010000259.1 GCA_025936195.1 Flavisolibacter sp. | reverse complement strand
GATGGAAAAATTGTTGCCGTAGGAACGAACCTGAAAGTTCCTCAGGGAGCTATTGAAGTGAATTGCACCGGCAAGTATATTTATCCATCCTTCATTGACATTTATGCGGACTACGGAATTCCGGCTGCGCAACGGCCGCAGGAAGGCGGTTTTAATTTTTTCAGGCAGGCTCAAATTGAATCCAATGCAAAAGGTGTGTATGGCTGGAACCAGGCTATTAAAACAGATGTGGATGCCTACAAGGTTTTTAATGCAGATGAAGCCAAAGCAAAGCCTTTGCGTGATCAAGGTTTTGGAACCGTGCTTTCACATGTTCGTGATGGCATTGCCCGAGGAACAGGAACACTGGTAACGCTTGCCAACGAAAAAGAAAATCTGGTGATCGTTAAGGACAGGGCTTCTGCGAATTATTCTTTCAGCAAAGGAACTTCTACACAAAGCTATCCTTCGTCCATGATGGGAAGCATTGCCTTGCTGCGCCAAACATTTTTAGATGCGCAGTGGTATTCAAAATATAAACCTGTGTCAGAGGGATTGAACATTAGTTTGCAATCATGGACCAATAATTTATCGCTTCCGCAAATTTTTGAGGCCGACGATAAATGGAATGATTTGCGTGCCGATAGAATCGGTGATGAATTTGGCGTGCAATACATTATTAAAGCCGCACAAAACGAATACCAGCGCATCAAAGAAATGAAAGCAACCAATGCTACATTCATTCTTCCGTTGAACTTTCCGCAGGCAATGGATGTGGAAGATCCGAATGATGCACGGTTTGTTTCTTTAGAAGATATGAAGCATTGGGAGCTGGCGCCAACCATGCCGGCTGCATTTGAAAAAGCAGGTATTCCTTTTTGTCTGACCACTTCTGATCTGCGTGATGTAAAAACATTTTGGACCAACCTTCACACTGCTATTAATTATGGTTTGAGCGAAAATGCCGCTATTACGGCATTGACAAAAACACCAGCAACTATTCTGGGTGTGTATGACCAGGTGGGAAGTTTGGATGCAGGTAAGCTGGCCAACTTTATCATTACATCCGGACCAATTTTTAATGAACGCACCAATATTCTTCAAAACTGGGTGCAGGGAGAAAAATATGGAGTGAAAGATGACTCGTGGAATGATGTAAGAGGAAATTATAAATTGGTGTTGAACACAGCGAATGGGCCGGTTAGTTATGTTTTGAATTTGAAGGCAACAAATTCAGCAAACCTAATTGCAGGAAAAGATACGGTAACTCCTAAATTTTATTTTGATGGAAGACAGGTTCGTATCAATGTGGCTCCGGAAAGAAGAGGAACACCCAGTGATAATTTTAGAATGAGTGGCATTGTGAATGAGCAGGGCTGGAGCGGAATAGGAGAAGACAGTGCCGGAAGAAGTTTTACATGGACAGCAATCTACGATCAGTCATCTACACAAAGATCTGATAGTATGCGTTCACGCAGGCCAATGGGACAGTTAGGAAAAGTAACTTATCCTTTTGAACCCTTTGGCTGGGCAGAAGATCAGCAACCGAAACAGGAAACTATCTTAATTAAAAATGCAACTGTTTGGACGAATGAGAAAGAGGGCATCTTGCAAAATGCAGATGTGCTAATTAAAAATGGAAAGATTGCTGCCGTTGGAAAAAACCTTTCAGACGCTTCTGCAAGAGTTATTGACGGAACCGGGAAGCATGTAACTCCTGGTATCATTGATGAACATTCACACATTGCAGCTTCCTCTATCAATGAAGGCGGACAAAGTGTTTCTTCTGAAGTTCGCATTGGCGACAATTTAAATCCCGATGATATCAACATCTATCGTCAGTTGAGTGGTGGTGTTACTACCTCGCATATTTTACACGGTTCTGCCAACACCATTGGCGGACAAACCCAATTGATCAAGTTGCGCTGGGGCGCCGATGATGACGATCTGAAATTTAAAGGTGCTGATCCCTTCATCAAATTTGCTTTAGGTGAAAATGTAAAGCGGTCGCCAAGCGCTATTGGCAACAGTTCAAACAACAATCGTTATCCTGATACAAGGATGGGTGTAAATGAATTGTTGATTGATGCCTTCACCCGTGCAAAGGATTATAAAAAAGCATGGGCCGATTACAACAATGCAAAAGATAAAAAGAGTTTGATTCCTCCTCGCAGAGATTTGGAGTTGGATGCACTGGTTGAGATTTTAGACAACAAGCGTTTCATCACTTGCCACTCCTATGTGCAAAGCGAAATTTTAGGATCAATGGAAGTGGCTGATAAAATGGGTTACCATTACAACACCTTCACGCATATTTTGGAAGGATATAAAGTAGCGAAAGAAATGCTGGCCCATGGTGCAAACGCGTCCACTTTCTCCGACTGGTGGGCTTATAAAATGGAAGTGGAAGATGCCATTCCTTACAATGCAGCCATCATGCAAAAAGTAGGACTGAATGTAGCAATCAATTCAGATGATGCAGAAATGGCTCGTAGATTAAATCAGGAGGCTGCAAAAATTGTAAAATATGGTGGCGTAACAGAAGAAGAAGCGTTGAAAATGGTAACACTCAACCCTGCAAAAATGTTGCACGTTGATAACAAAGTTGGAAGTTTGAAAGTAGGTAAAGACGCTGATGTTGTAGTTTGGAGCGATCATCCGTTGAGCATTTATGCAAAATCATTATACACGATTGTTGATGGCACTGTTTACTTTGATCGTGAGAAAGATGAACAAATGCAAAAGCAAATTGATAGCGAAAGAAATCGCCTGGTGAAAAAAATGGTTGCTGAAAAACAAAGGGGTGTTCCGGTTCGGCAAGCCATGCCAAGTTATCAATACATGCATAGCTGTTTCGACCATGGACACGATCATGGCTTATTGGTAATTGATACGGATGATGTGGAACAGTAGTTAATTAGTTCACAAGTTCACATGTTCACAAGTTAATCTCAACATATGGCTACAATTAAAAAGTTCGAAGAAGTTAAAGCCTGGCAAAAGGCAGGGGATCTAAACAAAGCTGTTAGGAATTACATAGATATTGGACGTTTTAAAAGTAACTTTCGATTGATAAATCAAATTGAAGGTTCTGCAGGTTCTATTATGGATAATATTGCTGAAGACTTCGAGAGAAGTGGCAATAAGGAATTTCTTCAATTTCTATATATTCCCAAAGGGTCTTGTGGAGAATTCCGTTCGCAGCTTTATAGGGCGTTAGACAGCAATTACATTTCTCAGAACGAATTCAATGAACTATACGAACAGTCCAAAGAAATTATTGTAATGCTTCAAAAACTAATTGATTATCTTAAAAATTCCGAATATAAAGGAGTGAAGTATAAAGTCATAGAGTCTAAAAACTCGTAAACTCGTGAACTTGTGAACATTCAAACTTTTAAAACAATGAAAAAAATATTCTTTAGCATATTAAGTTTTGCATTTCTATTTGCAAACGGACAACCAAACGTTTACCCTGCGCCAAAACAAACGCAGCCTGTTGCCATTACCGGAGCAACCGTTCACATTGGTAATGGACAGGTGTTGAACAACGCAACTGTTGTAATCATAGATGGAAAGATTACTGCAGTGGGTACCAACGTTTCAGTTCCTGCCGGTGCACAAACCGTCAATGCGCAGGGGAAACAGGTTTATCCGGGATTAATTCTTTCAGCAAGTAATTTAGGCCTGGTCGAAATTGGAGCTGTTCGTGCCACAACCGATGTTCGTGAGATCGGCGATATGAATCCTGATGTTCGTTCTATCTCGGCCTACAATGTAGATTCAAAAGTGGTGAATACACTTCGTTCCAACGGAATTTTATTAGCGAATGTAGTTCCCGAAGGTGGTCTGTTGAGCGGAACTTCTTCAGTGGTTCAGTTGGATGCATGGACACCGCAGGACGCTGCTTATAAAACCGACCAGGGCATTCATTTGAATATGCCTTTGATGATGGCTCGTCCTTCAAGATTTGGCGGCTTTGGAAGAGGTGGTGGACCTAATGCACAAACCGATCCGGTGAAAGAAGGCCTGGAGCGAATTGAAAAATTGAAATCATTTTTCAATGAAGCAAAAGCTTACCTGGCAGAACCAAAACATGAGCAAACCAATTTAAAATTTGAATCGGTGAAGGGATTGTTCGATAAGAGTGAAAAATTGTATGTACATGCCAACACGGTGAAGCAAATGTTAGTGGCTTTGGATTTTGTAAAGGAGTTTGGTTTTGACATGGTGATTGTTGGTGGAAGCGATAGCTGGCAAATTGCCGATCTGCTGAAACAAAACAATGTATCGGTGATCTTAAATCAAATGCATAGTTTGCCCACAGCAGAAGATGATGATGTGGACCAGCCGTATAAAACTCCGGCTATGTTACAAAAGGCAGGAGTAATATTTGCTATTAATGATGATGATGAACAAAACCGCGGACGTAATTTAATGTTCAATGCAGGAACTGCTGCTGCTTATGGATTAACCAAAGAGCAGGCTTTACAAGCCATAACATTAAATGCTGCAAAATGTTTGGGTATTGACAAACAAACCGGAAGCATTGAAGTTGGGAAAGATGCCAACATCATTATCAGTGATGGTGATATTCTGGACATGCGAACCAGCCAGGTTACAGATGCTTTCATTCAGGGAAGACAAATTAATCTGGATAACAGGCAAAAGCAATTGGATGAACGTTATTTGAAGAGATATGGTTTGAAGCAGTTTTAAAACCAGCTTTTGAAGCTTAGCCGGGAAGCTGTTAAGGCGGCAAGTGATTGATTTCTTTTCGTCTTACAGTCTTCCCGGTTTTTTATTTTTCAAAATATAAATGATAATGCCTGCTGCAATTAGAATTGAACGCAGCATTACAATAAGGACAATGACTGTTAGAATGCAAATATTCGTTGATGGTTAATTCCCTTTGGCAAACTCCGCATAAAATGGCTTTGGTATTCCATTCGTCTTTCCGCCAAACTTCTGTTTCATGATTTGCAGTTTCTTTATGACATTCATAGCAGGGATAATATTCATTGCAGCATTTGAATTTGATGGCAATTACATCCAAGGGTGAATGATAGTGTTCACACCTGGTTTTATCATCAATTATTTTTCCTT
>JAICTW010000744.1 GCA_025936195.1 Flavisolibacter sp. | reverse complement strand
TCCAGGAAAACGGGATTGCCAATAATAAGATCCTGTAAATTGTAAAGATTCAGTGGTAATGATGTGACTTCCTGCAGGTAATCCACACTCCTGGCCGTATAAGTTTTATTCAACTTATCCAGCAATTTTACTGAATCCTTTGTAATGAACAAACGCATGGCATCAATACCAAGCAGGGCATTCACCGCTATCCAAATGGCACTATCCTTATACATCCGCACATTAGCATTCACATCATATTTCTTTCCATCACTTCCCGTGTAATCAACACCCACTTTCGCGGAAAATGTACGGAAGTCAATCCGGTTAGAATCAATGCTGCGCAAGGTCATTTCAATCATCTGAACTGTATCGTTCTTTCTTGCATTTGGCGTAGCCGTAACCCTTGCCACAGTATCTTTTTTGGCGATAGCCGTTTGTATTTTTTTGGTGGAGCGACAGGATGCCAGCAAGCCGATGAATAAGAGTAAAAGGAAAAATCTTGTCATGCATTTATTTTTTACCTGTTGAGCCAAAGCCACCGTGGTTGCGAAGGGTTTCTGTTAAAACTTCTACCTCTTCCCAAATTATTTTTTCTGTTTTTTGCAAAACAATCTGTGCAATCCGGTCGCCGGGATGTATGATCTGTTCCTCTCCCGATAAGTTTATCAATACGATCTTAATTTCTCCGCGGTAGTCGCTGTCAACAGTTCCGGGGGAATTTAAACAAGTGATGCCCTGCTTAATGGCCAAACCGCTCCGCGGACGAACCTGCACTTCATAACCTTCAGGCAATTCAATGAACAAACCCGTAGGCACCAGCTTTCGTTCCATAGGCTGCAACACTACTAGTGAAGCCAGATCGGCCCTGAGGTCCATACCCGATGCACCAGGCGTTGCATATTCAGGCAAAGCATTGCCGGAAGTGTTCACAATTTTTACGGAAACAGCCATTCGTTCAAAGATAAGTTGATGAAGAAAGAAAGCCGTTAAATAGTTTCTAAAGCTATCGCAACTAAATCTTTTTGTAAGTTGGTGTGGGCGATGTGAGTTAAGCCATCATTCACTAATTAAAGCCCTTTTATGAATTCACTTCTAATAGTACAGTGGCATATGCTACCACGCCTTCTTTTCTTCCGACAAAACCCATTTGTTCGGTAGTGGTGGCTTTAATGGAAATATTCTTTGAAGAGACTCCAACAATATCAGCAATAGTTTCCTGCATTTGCGGAATATAAGGTTTGATCTTAGGTTCCTGCAGGCAAAGAGTGCTATCAATATTCACTATTTGGTAATTCTCCTGCCTTATGAGACGAATAGTTTCTTTCAGCAAAATTTTACTGTCAATGTTTTTGTATCGAGAATCGGTATCCGGAAAATGAACACCAATATCGCCAAGGCAGGCGGCTCCCAGCAAAGCATCGCAGATGGCGTGCAATAAAACATCGGCATCGCTGTGGCCTGTAGCTCCTTTTGTGTGTGCAATATGAACACCCCCGATCATAAATGGTCTTCCTTCTGCCAGTTGATGAAAATCTACACCAAGTCCTATTCGATATGCCATGAAAAATTTTGGTGCGAAAATACGACAGCAGGATGCATTTTTTGAGTAATGTACTTCAATTAAAACTCCGACATGCGGATATTTTTAAAAGGCAGTTAATTTTTGAATAATGTTGATTTTTAATAGTGCAAGAGTTAATGTAAAAGAAACTGTCCTGAGTTGCAAACATCAGGACAGCTTTTCGTTTCTTATTTATGTTTTTGGGAAAGTAGTGGATGTCGTGTGTTTATTGTTTTACATCAAATCTTCCATCTGTTACTTTGACCACCTGTCCGGTATTATTATCAATAGCAGTGAAAGAGAAAGTGCCGGAGTAAATATGGTTAGTCAAATCGCAATGAGTGATGGTTACAGTACCGGTATGT
>JAICTW010000083.1 GCA_025936195.1 Flavisolibacter sp. | reverse complement strand
CTATGTGTTGTATAGTACTAAATACACCATAGATTTGTGGTACAAAATTCAAAACATGGACAGACAAACACTCAATTTCCTTTTCTTCATCATCCTGTTATCAGGCTGTCATTCGCTAAATGCCCAGGAAAGGAAAATGGATTCCACTCTTTATACTCAAATAGCTCATGAGGATAGCGTATTGTTCAACGCCTTCAACGATAGAGATACAACTACTTTCAAAAAAATGTTTACAAAGGGTCTTGAATTCTATCACGACAAAGGTGGTTTAACCGGTTACGATCAAACCATGGAATTTATGAGATCAACCGCAAAAAACAATAACGGTTTAAAAAGAGAATTGGTGCCGGGAACACTTGAGGTTTATCCAATTCCTAACTATGGCGCTATGGAAATTGGTGCACATAGTTTTTGTCATCTCGAAAATGGGAAACAGGATTGCGGCACGTTCAAATTTGTGCATATATGGAAGAAGGCAGGAAGTGAGTGGCAGATCACAAGAGTAGTTAGTTATGGTCATTAAAAATTTGCTCAAGGAGCGCTAAATAAAAAACAATAGTATGAACATCGAGAATACACAGAGTCAGATGCGAAAGGGTATCCTGGAGTTTTGTATTCTTTCCATTATTCGCCGGGGCGAGGCCTACCCCAGTGATATAGTGGAAGAAATGAAAGCTGCCAATCTGAATATCTTGGAAGGAACGCTCTACCCTTTGCTCACCCGTTTGAAAAATGCCGATATGCTTACTTACCGCTGGGTGGAAAGCAATTCAGGTCCTCCGCGTAAATATTTTTCCCTTACCCAAAAAGGAGAAACTTTTTACAAAGAACTGGAGCAAACCTGGCTGGAACTATCTAACGGCGTCAATGCACTAACCAACAAAAAAGATAACAATTCTTAAACTTCAACCAAAGCCTTATTACAATGAAAAAGATCATCAATATAAACTTATCCGGCAGGGTCATTCCCATTGAAGATTCTGCATACGAAAGTTTACAACGATACATCGAAAGCCTTCGCCGCTATTTTGCAAACGAAGAAGGAAGAGATGAAATCATCAACGACATCGAAAGCCGCATTGCAGAACTGATGAATGATAAAGTACGCAAAGGCGCTGCTGCTGTCACTGATGCCGATATAGAAGAGATCATCAACTCCATGGGCCGGGTGGAAGATTTTGAAAAAACAGATGCCGAAGAAAAAGCCTCTGCTACTTCAGGACAAGCTTCTGGAACGTACTCACAAACACAGTCTGAAACCAAACGTTCAAAAGGAAGATTGTACCGCGATGGCTCAGATAAATTTTTAGGCGGCGTTTGTGCAGGCATTGCCAATTATATGAATGTTGATCCTGCCATTACCCGTTTACTCTTTGCCATCATCACCTTTGGCGGTTTTGGAATGGGCATCATCATTTACCTGGCTTTATGGATCATTTTACCGGTCCGTGACTTGGATACCTATGTAGGCAAAAGACTTTTTCGTAACCCGGATGACAAGGTAATATCTGGTGTGGCCGGCGGTTTGGGTGCCTACTTCAATAAGCCATCCTGGGCCTTTCGCCTGATCTTCGCAGCCCCGCTCTTATTGAATATTTTGTTTGGTGTTTTAAATGGGATTTTCTTCATGTGGCAGCGGGACATTTTCCCCAACGTTTTCATCGGTTCTTTTTCCGGAACATTTATTCTGGCCTATATCATTCTCTGGATCGTTTTGCCTGAGGCCAGGAGTCCTTTCGAAAAAATGGAAATGCGTGGAGAAAAGGTTGATGTGAACCGTATCAAACAAAATGTGCAGGAAGGAATGAATGATTTTAAAACACGCATGCAAAATTGGGGCGAAGAAGTAAAACAAACCGCAGAAGCCTGGACAAAAGAAGCAAAGGAATATGCCAATACCAAAGGAAAATCTTTTAAAAGCGAGTTTGCAGAAACAGCAAGGCCGGCAGGACAAGGCTGTTTGCATGCCATTGCCGTGATCATTAAAGCCTTCTTCATTTTCATTGCAGGCTGTATCACTTTGGCACTGTTTGCTGCCTTCATGGCCATTTTGTTTGGAGGTGTGGCCTGGTGGCCGATCAATAATTTTCTTTGGACTTCTCCCATTCAAAAAGCACTGGCCTGGGGCACATTGATATTTTTTATCGGAGTTCCCATTGTAGGTTTGATGACCTGGCTGATAAGAAGGATTGTCAGGGTACGCTCAAGAAGCCATTACCTTGGATGGATCTTCGGTGGACTGTGGACCTTAGGCTGGTTTTGTGCCGTATTTTTTGCCGTCAGCATTGCAAAAGATGTAAGAGAATATGAAAGAGTAAGCACCGATGTTAACTTAACACAACCGGTAAATGGAAAGCTAATTGTGAACGTGAACGAACCGGAGATCCGATATAGCGGAGGCTTTGGATGGATGCGCCACGACAATACCGGCTGGGATATAACTGAAGACAGTTTGAAATACAGCAATGTGAAATTGCGGATTGATAAGAGTGCGGATTCTTTGTATCACGTTACTCTTTATAAGTACAGCTTCGGCAGTACCATCAGGGATGCGCAGAACCGTGCTGAAAGGATCATCTTTACTACATCCTCACAGGACAGTATTCTGAATCTGGGCAGTGGTTTAACTATTGACCGGAAAAGCAAATTCCGCGGCCAGGGCGTGATAATGGAAATACAGGTTCCTGTTGGAAAAAAGATCCGTTTTGATGAATCTATCATTGATGCCTACAATCCCTGGGTGGTTCGTCGCTCATCAAGAGAAAACCGCTACTGGAACCGTTACAGGTACAATATTGATTGGGATAACGATGATTATTTTGACTGGAAGGCAAATGTAGATTATGTAATGACCTCAGAAGGTAAACTGGTAGATCCTAATAAATTGGACGAATTCAAAACCGACAATAAAAAAATCACGAACACCGATAGCCTGCGTAAGGTGATTGAAGAAAGAGAACGATTGAATGAAAGAGACAGGCGAAAACTTGAAGAAGGAAGAGATGTTCCGGATAGCAACTCTACAGGCTTCAAAAACAGGAAACAGGATAATGAAGTTGCTTTTTTAAACCCCTTTACACCTCTGATCATATAACTCAACTCGGTTGAAGTTGGATCCTGCTATAGGCGGGATAGAACGGGCTCTCAATTCTTTGAGAGCCTTTTTATTTCGGATTACACAGATTAATTATTTATTACGCAGATTTTCTGAAGAGGACAGCTCAATAAAACAATTTGTTTTATACATCTGTGAAATCCTTTTTTAATCCTTGTGATCTGCGGTTATTTTTGCACTCCAAATTTTACACATGAAGAATACGCCTTTTACACAAAAGCATATTGAGCTCGGAGCAAAGATGGCTGAATTTGCAGGATACAATATGCCTATCAGCTATTCGGGAATTAATGATGAACATCAAACGGTAAGAAAAAACGCAGGTGTTTTTGATGTAAGCCATATGGGTGAGTTTATGTTGAAAGGCGAAAACGCCCTGGACCTTATCCAAAGAGTAAGCAGCAATGATGCTTCAAAACTTACCGCAGGCAAAGCACAATACAGTTGCATGCCCAATGAAAGCGGAGGCATTGTTGATGACCTTTTGATCTACTGCATAGAAGAAAACAAAGTTTATATGCTGGTTGTGAATGCAAGCAATATTGAAAAGGACTGGAACTGGATTCAAAAACATAATAATAAGAATGTAGAGATGCATAACATCTCTGATGATACTTGTTTGCTGGCTGTTCAGGGTCCGAATGCCACAAAAATTTTACAGCCTTTGACAGACATGGACATCATGAACCTGAAATACTACACGTTTGTAAAAGGGAAATTTGACGGTGTTGACAATGTATTGATAAGTGCAACAGGTTATACCGGCGCAGGTGGTGTTGAAATTTATTTTAAGAATGAAAACGGCAATGCCGATAAAATCTGGAATAAAATTTTTGAAATCGGTGCACCTCAGGGATTGAAGCCGATTGGCCTCGCCGCGAGAGATACGCTTCGTTTGGAAATGGGTTATTGCCTTTATGGAAATGATATTGACGATACCACTTCTCCGCTGGAAGCAGGATTAGGATGGGTTACCAAATTCACTAAAGATTTTACAGCGAAAACTATTTTGCAAAAACAAAAAGAAGAAGGAGTCAAAAGAAAATTAGTGGGCTTTGAAATGATTGACCGCGGCATTCCCCGCCACAATTATGAAATTGGCAATGCAGAAGGAAAACAAATTGGTTATGTGACCTCCGGAACACAATCACCAAGCTTAAACAAAGCCATCGGAATGGGTTATGTGGAAATAGGATCATCTGCAATTGATTCAACTATCTTTATAAAAGTCCGGGATAAACTTTTACAGGCGAAAGTGGTTAAAATACCATTTAGCTAAGGACTACAATATTTGCATATTTGCACATCAGCACATTTGCACATTAACCATGCCTTTCATTCATTTAACAACATTCATTGCAGCACCACAGGAACGGGTGTTTGACTTGAGCAGAAGCGTTGATCTGCATAAAGCTTCCATGAAAAAACACGAAGAAAAAATTGTTGATGGCACTATAAGTGGTTTGATGAATTTGAATGATACAGTTACATGGACAGCAAAACATTTCTTTAAGCAAAGACGATTGAAAATTAAGATCACCAAACTTCAATACCCGGAATACTTTATTGATGAAATGATTGAAGGCGATTTTAAAATGATGAAGCACGAACATTATTTCAAGCCGGCACAGAATGGAACCATTATGATTGATCAGTTTCACTTTGAAACACCTTATGGCTTCTTCGGAAAATTCATCAACACGATTTATCTGGAAAACTATATGACCAGATTGCTGAACGAAAGAAATCAGACGATCAAGGAAATAGCCGAAGGCAATTTATGGAAACAATATCTAAGCTAATGAAGAAACCGGATTTATATACCGTTTTATCTCCTGCGCTACTGCATTTGTATGATGTGAACAATACCATTGTTGTAGTGATTGATATATTGAGGGCAACATCAACGATTGCAACCGCTTTATACAACGGTGCCAAAGAAGTGATTCCTGTTGACAGCGTGCAAAGGTGTATTCAACTGGGAAAGGAACTGGAGTGCATTACTGCCGGTGAAAGAGACGGGCAAATTGCTCCCGGATTGCAGCATGGCAATTCTTCATTTGAATATCCGAGAGAATTTATTGAAGGAAAAACGCTGGTGCTTACCACTACCAACGGAACAAAGCTTCTGCACATGGCTTTGGCCAAAGGAGCAACAGAAATTATTACCGGCTCTTTTTTAAATCTCTCTGCGGTTTGCGATCATTTAATCAAGGCAAATAAGAATGTGATACTTGCCTGCGCAGGATGGAAAGACAGGGTAAATATGGAAGACACTTTATTTGCCGGCGCTGTAGTTTCCATGATTGAAGAACACTTCTCCATCAATTGCGATTCTTCTCACATTGCTGAAACGCTTTATAAAAAAGCAAGAAAAGATCTGTATGAATTCATGAAGAAAAACGACGCCTCGCATTACCATCGCCTCGCCAATTTTGGATTGGAAAGAGACATTCGCCATTGCCTTACTCCCGACCTGGCGAACGTGTTACCAGAATACGTAAACGGGAAGCTGATTGTGCTTCTTTAGTTACAAACTTTTAACACTGAAATATTTCGTTTCGTCAGGTTTTCTGAAAAGGATTCCGTTACTTTTGCCAATTGCCCTGTTTTGAAAAGTTTGCAGCAGGCAATAGGTAGTTGGCAGTATAAATTGCAAACTGCAAGCTGCAAACTGCCGACTTATTCTATGGCTTTACCACATTTACTCAAATACGTTTACACACACGGAAGCGATGAGGTGATCCGTCGCGGAAAAAAAATTCACGCTATTGGTTTTGTAGAATTGGTTGAGAATGATAACCTGTTCAGTTCTGCCGTGTTTCGCGTTAAGGACGATAACTATTCAACTTTCTATAAAGTTCACGTCAACAATTACAAAGACCCAAAGACGCTTTCCCTGCGATGTGCCTGTCCGTACAATCTTGGTGATATCTGCCGCCATGAAGCGGCG
This sequence comes from Flavisolibacter sp., assembly GCA_025936195.1. Next base: position 2,107 of record JAICTW010000083.1, on the reverse strand, counting down.
GCATTAATCCGTTTGCAGGAAATGATTGACAAAGGACAATTAGAGGCCGGCGATGTGCGCTACGATCAAAAGCACACTGTTGCTAAAATGAAAACAATTGACTACAGGACTATTCAATTGTTATCAAGCCATGAGATCATTGCAGAGGCGGAAAAGCAGTTGAAAGAAAGCCCTCCGGTGATTGAGTCCGCAAAGGATGAAATGGTAAAAGCAACTGTAACCATTGAGGGAGAAAATTTTTTTGTGATCATCCGCCGCAACGAAGAACGGAATTTTGATACCAGCAGTAATTATCAGGATGAAGAACATTTATTGGGCTTACCCAAGGTGATCGTGTTCCTTCATTTGCTTTATGCAAAAGGGCCTCATTATTTTGAAACCATTCGCAATTGGGACAAAGAAAAAAATAAATTGCTCGAAGCTTATGGTTATTCATTGGAAGATGATCTTTCCGGAAAATTTGAATTCAATTATAAAGATGGGAAGCCGTATTTGCGTGTATTGGACACCTCCATCAAAAGAGTGGCTTCACCCTTACCCTTATCAAAACCCAAATTTGAAAATGTAACCCTTGCAGAAGAGGAAGAAGTGACGGCGCCGAAGGAACATATCATCACCAAAAGGCTGGGCGTGGTTTTCAATTTCAATAAAAAGGCTTACCCTTTTTTTACGATTGACCTGATTGAAGGTGAAATGGATGAGGACGACAATTTTGCCGGTACCGTTGAAAAGCTGGAATTAGGAAAATACATCAATGCCGATGTGTACAGCGAAGAAGATAAGAATGTGTTATTGCTTGTGCGCAAACTGCAGGATTCAGAGGTAAATAAATACGTAAGCCGCAACTCACCTTTTTCCGGTATTTGGGAAAACATCATTCATCATGAAGATGATGAGCTTCCTGCAGATACCAAAAAACTGATCATTGAATATCTATTTCCGAAGATCAAAAAATTGATGCTTGAATTTACGGGATCGCCGGTGTACATTCTTCCGAAAGGAAAATCGTTTAAAACCAGTCATCTTGAACGTGTGGAAGTGAGCAGGCATTATTTGCTTCCTCAATTCAGTGTCAATAACAATGGCAACAAATTTGAAATTGAATGTTATGTGAAACCGGATGGGGTGGCACATTTGCTAAGTGAGAACGAAGTGCGATCCTCCTTGTTATTTCTCTACAATCATCAGGTTTACACCTGGCAAAGCAACGAGGCCATTGAAACGGCAGAACAATTTTTGCCCAACGGAATTTTAAAATTCAAGAACGATGAATGGCCGCTGACACTGATGAAAATGGTGATGCCGCTGACAAAAGAATACAAAGTTGATTTCGATAAAAATTTAGTTTCAGAAGTAAAGGATGGCGAACCTGAAGTAAAATTATTGCTTCATGAAAAAGGCGACTACCTGGTGTTTCAGCCCATTTTCAGCTATAAAGGTTTTGACACCAAAGCAAAAGATAAAGATGAAGTGATCATTCCCAATGGTAATAAAGTGATCATCGTTCATCGCAATCGCGAAATAGAATCCGGCTTTATTGAAAAACTTCGAACGCTTCACTCCAATTTTATTTCGTTTGATGATGGCGCTGCCCTTGCTTTGAAAGGCGCAGAAGTTTTAAAGAACAACTGGTTCTTTTTATTTGTTGATGCTATGAATGAAGCAAAGACTCCGGTGTATGGTTTTGAGTCTTTGAAAAACTTCCGGTTCAACACAGCAAAACCAACAACGCATATTTACATCAGCAGCCATACCGATTGGTTCGATGCCAAAGTAGATGTTGTGTTTGGCGATCAGAAAGTAAATGTTGCAGAAATAAAGAAAGCATTGGCCAATAAACAGCAGTTTGTTCAATTGAATGATGGAACACTTGGAATTCTTCCGGAAGAATGGTTAAAGAAATATGCGTTATTGTTTAGAGTTGGTGAAGGAAGAATGGACAAGCTAAAATTGTCGAGATATCATTTGAGTGTTATTGATGAACTCTATGAAAACCGAAATGCAGAGGAGCTGACGATTCAGCTCGAAGAAAAATATGAACGCAGTCGTGAATTTGACAGGATTAGAGAAGTTGATCCACCCGAACGGTTGGTCTAGATTCTTCGGG
>JAICTW010000302.1 GCA_025936195.1 Flavisolibacter sp. | reverse complement strand
TATCGTATAAATTTTTCCAGTATTCAATTTCATTCCACCCCTCACCATTTATTTTAATAGAACCCTCTGTTACCTTGCCCAAGGAGGAATGTGCAATTCCGCTGTCACTCAACAATTTCAAAAACTTATTTAATTGTTTATCGGAAACGGAAACGACTACCCTGCTTTGCCATTCGCCAAACCAATAGGCATCTTTTCTGATTTCGTTATCGGCGGTCTTAACATCAAAACCTTTGTTCCTATTGAAGCTGCTTTCCATTAAAGTAATGAACAAACCACCCTCACTTACATCGTGTGCACTTTGAATAACCTGTTTTTCTATAAGTGCACTTATCAATTGTTGCAATTGAAATTCCTTTTCAAGATCAAAGTCAGGAGCAGGAGAAAACTCCACTCCACAAATCTTGCTAAGATATTGAGATGAATTGATGTCATTCCTGACCTCTCCAATCAAAAAGATCTGATCGCCTTCTTCTTTAAAATCTAAAGTCATTTTCTTTTTCAGATCATCATTCAGTCCTACCATCCCAATGGTTGGTGTTGGATAAACAGGACCTTCCGGATTTTGATTGTAAAAGCTAACATTGCCTCCGGTAACAGGCGTATCAAATTTTTTACAGGCCTCTCCCATTCCTTTGATGGCATTCACAAATTGGTAATACACTTCGGGATCATAAGGATTACCAAAGTTCAAACAGTTGGTTACACCTAATGGCTTGCCACCACTGCATACAATATTTCTTGCCGCTTCTGCAACGGCAATCATGGCTCCTTTGTAAGGATCGGCAAAAACATAACGGCTGTTGCAATCAACCGTAACAGTCAAAGCTTTTCCTGTTTCCCTTACCAAAACAATAGCAGCATCGGTTGGTGTATTGGTGGAAGCATTGGCTGTTCCCACCATGCTGTCATACTGTGTGGTGATCCATCGTTTGGAAGCGATGCTTGGAATTTGAATGATCTTTTCGGCAATAGCCTTCAAGTCCTTTGGTTCTTTAATTTGATTGATGTCAAACTTTTTGATCTCTTCAAAATATTTCGGCTCTTTGTATTCACGATCATATTGAGGAGCGCCGCCGCCAAGCACCAAACTTTCCGCAGGCATTTCCGCTTCCAATTCATCATTCATATAAAAACGAAGCATTTCTCCATTAGCTACTTCACCAATTTGCTGACACGGCAAATCCCATTTATCAAAAACTTTTTTCACTTCGTTTTCTCTTCCTTTTTCAACCACCAGCAACATTCTTTCCTGGCTTTCGCTCAACAAAATTTCCCATGCTTTCATATTTTGTTGACGTGTGGGCACTTTATCCAAATCAACACGCATACCTACTTCACCTTTTGCACTCATTTCGGCGGTGGAACAAATAATTCCCGCAGCACCCATATCCTGCATCCCCACTACAGCACCGGTTTCAATCACTTCCAAACAAGCTTCCAATAATTTTTTTTCCTGGAAAGGATCACCCACCTGCACAGCCGGTAATTCTTCAACGCTTTCTTCTGTAATGTCTGCGGATGCGAATGATGCCCCACCGATTCCATCCTTACCTGTGGCGCTGCCAACATACATCACCGGATTACCCAAACCTTCTGCGGTAGCAGAAACAGTTTCACCCACTTTTACAATGCCTACGCTCATCGCATTTACCAAAGGATTGGTATGGTAACATTCATCAAAATAAATTTCACCACCTACTGTTGGCACTCCAAAACAATTTCCATAATGGCCAATGCCGTGAACAACACCTGCTAAAAGATGTTGTGTTTTAGCTTCGTCAAGTTTTCCAAAACGTAAGGAATTCAATGCAGCAATTGGCCTTGCACCCATAGTGAAAATATCGCGGTGAATACCACCAACTCCTGTTGCTGCACCCTGAAAAGGTTCAATAGCAGAAGGATGATTATGCGATTCAATTTTGAAAACCACTCCGTATCCTTCGCCGATATCCATCAAACCTGCATTTTCTTCACCGGCTTTCACCAGCATTCGTCCACCTTCTCTTGGTAAGGTCTTTAACCACTTAATAGAGTTTTTATAACTGCAATGCTCACTCCACATAGCTGAAAAAGCACAGAGCTCATTAAAATTGGGTGTTCGTCCCAATTTCGTTTTGATCAATTCAAATTCCTCCTCGGTCAATCGTAATTGCTGTGCTGTTTTTGCTGTTATTTCCATAATCATTCAATGAAGGCGCAAAGCTAACTATAGTTCACGAGTTTGCATGTTTGCAAAGTTCACGAGTAATTCTCAACGGAGGAACTTTCATGTTCACAATTCACATTCTATGAATGTTCTTGATTCTATAAATTTTTACTTTTCTTCAGGATATCTTTTATACCACATTCGTGGAAAGAAAAAAATTGATGTTTACAGATGCTTATCAGCAAACATCAATTTTCATCTTACACTGCCAAACTTGTGAACTTGTGGATTTGAAAACCTGCAGCAAACTTGTAAACTTTCTTTCCTATTTTGTGCTGATAAAATTGAATGGATTGGAGCATTATCTTTTGTTTGCAGCGTACCTTATTTTGTTTGCATGGCTGATAACGAAAATAAAATTTTTTACAAAGACCGGATTCACCAATTCGCAGTTAATCATTCTTTTTTTACTGAAAGTAATGGCAGGTATTTTTTATGGCTGGATCGGTGTTTACTATGGGCAAATGGCACAAATGATTGATACATGGGCTTACCACGTGCAAAGCTTGCAGGAATATAAATTACTCATCTCTCATCCCATTGAATTCTTTACAAGTCTTTTCCATACTGATTACAAAGGGGGATATACTAATTTCCTGGTAAGTCAGGACTCGTGGTGGAACGATGTGAAAGCCAATTTTCTCATTAAGATCATGGCCATTTTTGATCTTTTCAGTTTTGGCAATTATTATGTGAACGTAATCTTTTATTCCTTTCTTTCTCTTTTTGGTCCCGTAGCCATTTACCGAACTATGAAGGATGTATTTCCCGATAGGAAAACACCGGTGCTGATTGCAACATTTTTAATTCCTTCCTTTTTGTACTGGACAAGCGGCTTACATAAAGAAGGCTTGATTTTCGTGGGTTTGTCCCTGATGATCTATCATTTTTATTTTGGCTTTAAACAAAAAAGCTTTCCTGTTTATCGAATTTTATTAATTCTTTTCGGCTTTGCTCTGGTCATTATCCTTCGGAATTTTTTAGTGCTTCCACTCTTACCACCACTTTTAGGCTGGCTTCTTTGTTATAAAATAAAATGGAAGCCGATCTTTCTTTTTACTTCTGTTTATGTACTTTTCCTTACGCTTTTTTTTACTATAAAATATCTGGTTCCCAATCTGGATCCTCCAAAATCTGTAGTGCTTAAACAGCAGGAGTTTATAGAACTGGTGGGACATTCCTCCGTATCTGTAAATAAATTAGAACCTACGTTTACCAGCTTTTTGATCAACGCACCCCAGGCTTTTAGCCTTGCTGCAATCCGTCCTTACCCATCCGACGTAAAGCACCTGCTTTCCCTGGCAGCAGCTATCGAAACAGCATTGATCCTGTTGTTTTTTCTTGTTTTTCTTTTTTGGGGACATAAAGGAATGGTCCGTTCTTCTTTTTTATTGTTTTGCCTATTTTTTTCGTTGGGTGTTTTGTTTATGATCGGGTACTCGGTAAACAACTTGGGAGCTATTGTCCGGTACCGGAGTATTGTGCTACCCCTTTTATTAGTTCCAATGGCGGCAAAAATTGATTGGACCCGACTAAGCCAACTTATTTTCCCAAACATTAAAAACGAAAACAATACATTATAAACCGGACGTTTCATTTAATTTTCAACGCATAACCGATCAGTTTCTTCACCTTTTTCGCACAAACAGTATAATTTTCATTAAAACTTGAATGAATTCATCATAAATTCACAGAGTTTTAATTTCTTTGTTTAAAATTCTGATTATGTCCCTTCGGTTCAATGCATTAACCAATCTATCTAACTGTAACGATGTTCAGCCACAGTCTTCCACCAAGAAGATCACGGCCATTTTTGCTGAAAATGTATTTACCCATAAAATTGCCCGCCAATTTTTAAGCGACGAGGCTTACAAAAGTTTATTGGGTTCTATAAAGGCCGGACAAAAAATTGATCGCCAGATGGCTGCCCAAATTGCCAATGGTATTAAGGCCTGGGCAGAAACCAAAGAAGTTACTCATTACACGCACTGGTTTCAACCTTTAACAGGTACTACTGCTGAAAAGCATGATTCGTTTTTTACATTAAAAAGTGATGGAACTCCGATTGAAACTTTTGACGGCGATGCATTGATCCAACAAGAACCGGACGCATCTTCTTTCCCCAGTGGCGGTCTTCGTGCTACTTTTGAAGCAAGAGGTTATACAGCATGGGATCCATCTTCCCCCGCATTCATCATTGATATTGGTTATGGTAAAACACTTTGCATTCCCACCATTTTTGTTTCCTATACCGGCGAATCGCTTGACTATAAGGCACCATTATTGAAAGCTTTGGAAGCCTTGAACCATGCGGCTGTAGATGTGTGCAATTATTTTGATAGAAATGTAGAAAGGGTTACGGCAACATTGGGCTGGGAGCAGGAATATTTTGTAGTAGATGAAGGTTTGTTCAATGCACGTCCTGACCTGGTGCTGAGTGGCAGAACTGTTTTTGGTCATGCACC
>JAICTW010000381.1 GCA_025936195.1 Flavisolibacter sp. | reverse complement strand
CTCTTTTGGGATTGAAGCATTCGTTGATTATTTCGGTAGAGGCGGGAATTGTTTTGTGGGAATTGGTGCGGACAAGAGTCTGAACCTGGATTTGGGTGAATGAAAGGTTTATGAGGATAAGTTAAAAGATTTCTTTTTAAGGCGATTCAGTTTAAATTTGTATCAATGGAAATTCGGAAGAAAGATCAAAAAATTAAAAGAATACGCCGGCAAAAAGCGGACGTCGAAAAGGGCGTTGACACCAAAAAATTTTGTGGTGTGATCAAGCTGAAAGAAGATCCAATGACCATTCAAAAGAAATTAAGAGATGAATGGCAATAAGTACCTGCTTGATTCCAACATTATACTGTATATACTTTCGGGAAATAAAACTTTAGCCAATCATCTTTATTTGAAAAATTTATACGCCTCAGTAATCAGCGAGATTGAATTGTTGGGATTTAAAAAACTTACCTCAACAGAAGAAAAAAGCATCAGAGCATTTTTATCTGAGTTCAGAATCATTTACATTGACGATGCTATAAAGAATGAAGCTATTTCCTTGCGAAAACAATATGGATTAAAACTTCCGGACTGTATCATTGCTGCAACTGCAATAAGTTTAAATCTTCCCCTAATTACTGCTGATAAACAATTTAAAAAAGTCAGCAATTTACTTTTAGAATTGTACGAAGGATCATTATGACAAAAGTTAGAAGTTACTTATCACTGATAAAATTCTCCCACACCATCTTCGCCATGCCTTTTGCGTTGATTGGATTTTTTTTGAGCGTGGCCTCGTCTTGGGGATGGTATTTTGGACACAAACAGCAAGTAGATGAATTCGTCTTTTATCCAGATGGATATTCAATTTTGTTTCCTAAAAATGCTCATTATCCAAGAACAACAACAGAACTTGTTATAAGATTTCTTTTGGTAATTCTCTGCATGGTCTTTGCACGCAGTGCTGCCATGGCTTTCAACCGTTATCTGGATAGAAGATGGGACGCACTGAATCCAAGAACAGCCATCAGGGAAATTCCGAAAGGCATCATTACTCCCAAAAATGCTTTGATGTTCACTATCGTCAATTGCATTTTATTCATTGCCACGACATGGTTCATCAACCGCATTTGTTTTTTTCTATCACCCGTTGCTTTGGCAGTAGTGCTGGGATACAGTTATACCAAGCGTTTCACTCCGCTTTGCCATTTGATCTTAGGATTGGGATTATCGCTTGCGCCAATTGGCGCCTACCTTGCCGTTACCGGAGTATTTCATTGGCTCCCGATTTTATTTTCGTTTGCTGTTTTGTTTTGGGTAAGCGGCTTTGATATTATTTATGCTTTGCAGGATGTGGAGTTCGATCAATCGCAAAATTTATATTCTATTCCTTCCTGGCTTGGAAAAGAAAAAGCCTTGCGTGTTTCTGAAATTTTGCATTTGCTGAGTGCGGCTTCCGTTGTTATCGCTGGAAAGCTCGGGCATTTTGGTGTGTTGTACTGGTTTGGTGTTTTGGTTTTCATTGGCTGTTTGGTGTATCAACATTCCATTGTAAAACCAAATGATTTAAGAAGAGTGAACATTGCATTTATGACAATGAATGGAATTGCCAGCGTGGTATTTGCAGTGTTTGTAATTGCGGACTTGTTTTTCCCCCTGTCGCTCTAACGCTTGCGCTAAAGCTTCAGCGCCGGCGCAAAGGGGAGACTTAGGTCGGAGAAACTTTCTTGTTGCGGTTAATCTTTACATCAGTCAGTTTTATTGATGTTCTTAGCTTTGTTGCTACTATGTGTCTTCGCTTGTGTCACTCACTTCAACGTCTATGAATTCTATTGAGCGTTGTGTAAGTCTCCTCACAGTAGCTAACACTCACAAATTATCAGTTGCTTTGCAAAACGCTTCGAATAAATGGCTGATGAAATAAATAAAGACAATTCAGATCTAAGTCTGCCCTTTAGGCGGACATGGGGCGACGGCCGCATTTTATCAATAGACTATGGTGGCAAACGCACCGGCCTTGCCGTAACCGATCCTTTAAAGATCATTGCCACAGGTTTGTGCACCGTGGAAACTCAGAAGCTGATGAACTTTTTGAAAGATTATTTTTCCAAAGAACAAGTGGAATTAGTTATCATCGGTATGCCGGTGAATTGGGATGATAGCGCAACACATGCTACACCACTCGTTCAAAAATTTATTAAAGAGTTTCAGAAAAAATTTCCCTCAGTTCCCATTAAAGAAGTAGATGAGCGCTTTACTTCCAAACTCGCATCTCAGGCAATGCTTCAAATGGGATTGAAAAAAAAGCAGCGTCAGAGCAAAGCACTGCTTGATGAAATTGCCGCTACCATTATGTTACAGGAGTATTTGCAACATAATCTTTAACCTGTTTCGGTTACCTTTGCAAGCGCCGGATTTATTCAATTCCTTTAGAGGAAGCTCGTGTTTTAAATTCGTGTAATTCGTGATCTAAAATTCGTGTAATTAATTATGATTCTTCCAATTGTTGCCTACGGACATCCCGTTTTAAGAAAACTTGCCCGTGATATTGATGAAAGCTATCCTGATCTTCCCAAACTCATTGAAGACATGTGGGAAACCATGTATGCCAGTAACGGTGTAGGTTTGGCAGCACCGCAGGTGAACAGGGACATTCGCCTTTTTGTAATGGACAGTGCACAGATTTTTGCCAACATGGATGAAAACGAAAGGAAAGAAGAAAACTATCCCGATGCTCCCGGTATTAAACAGGTATTCATCAATGCACATGTGGTGGAAGAAATTGGCGACGATTGGCCTTATAACGAAGGCTGTTTAAGCATTCCAAAAATCCGTGAAGATATTTACCGTGCCGAGGAAGTAACGATCCGGTACTGCGATGAAAATTTCAAAGAATACACTAAAACCTTTTCCGGTGTTACGGCCCGAATTATTTTACACGAATACGATCATATCGAGGGCAAATTGTTCATAGATAAAGTTTCTCCTCTCAAAAGAAAATTAATGAAGCGCAAACTGGATGATATTTCGAAAGGAAATGTGAATGTGGACTACAAAATGCTTTTCCCTAAAAAATGAAATATTGCCTGATTGCTCTCACTTTTGTTTTTTCCATCCACTGTTTTGGGCAGGACACCAGCAGCATTAATGCGCTGGGCAAAGAAACCGTTTTGAGCGAAGTGGTTATTCGCAATGATTTTGATGTAAACAAGTTTTTGCTGCGGGTTAAGAACGATACCACATTTTATAAAGCCTTTCGCACCTTGCACATTCTTGGCTTCACATCTTTGAATGATATCAAAATGCTGGATAAGCATGGAAAGATCGAAGCGTCCTTGTACAGTAGGACAAGACAAAATAGAGTGAATGGTTGCCGCACCATGGATGTATTGGAACAAAAAACCACCGGCGATATGTACGATGGTAAGGATCTGAATTACTACACAGCCGAATTGTATGCAGGACTGTTTTTTACCAATGAAAAAGTTTGCGGCGAAAACAATATTGTAACTGGCAGGGAAAGAGATGTGCGTGGCAAAAGCGGATTGGAAAAACGCAAGGAGCAACTGAAAATGTTGTTCTTTAATCCGGGACAAAAGATCCCAGGTATTCCTTTTATCGGCGATAAGGTTGACATTTTTGATCCCTCTATTTCGCAGTACTATGATTTTTCGATTGATATGGAAGAAATATCGGGACAGCAATGTTATGTCTTCAAAATAATCCCGAAAGCAGATATTGACCGGGACAAAATTGTATTTGATAACATTACTACCTGGTTTAATGCAAAAACAATGGAGATTGTTGCCCGCAATTACGATCTGAGCTACGACACGCCTGTTTATGATTTTAATGTGCACATGGAAGTGCGAATGACAAAATTCGAAGGAATGCTTGTTCCGGAGCTGCTTGTTTATAACGGCAACTGGAAGGTGGCTTTCAAAAAAAGAGAAAGAGGAATTTTTACAGCAACGCTTTTTGATTTTAAAAAGGGAAGCTGATTCGTTTGAATTAATTCTATTGGATTACCATAGGCTGTGCTCGTCTTGAAGGTGATTGATGTTTGTAGT
>JAICTW010000599.1 GCA_025936195.1 Flavisolibacter sp. | reverse complement strand
CCTTGTGCTGCTGAGAAGTCCCTCTACCGGAGGGATTTAGGGAGGCCCGGCTTTTACTTCACCAACGCCGCTACCTTTGCTCCATTTCGTTTTGCCAAACGCATAATGCGGAACACTTCGCCGTAATAAGCACTCGTATCAGCATTGATCACCACCGAAGGCGAATCAATATTTTGTTTGGCATTGGCGATTGCTTGTGTAAGCAATGTATCCAATTGTTCGGTGGGAATGAATTGTGTGCCGATATAAAATTTTTGTTCTTTATCAACAGTAACCACAATATTTTGTTTGGCCTTCATGTCCTTATCGCCTTTGGGATTATTCACCCGCACCAGGTTGGGATTGGCCAAAGTAGAAGCAATCAAAAAGAATAGCAGCAGAATGAATAAAATATCATTCAGCGGACCCGGATCCACTTCAGCATGTGATTTTAATTTTCTTCTGAGATTCATTTATTGTGTCAGGTTAGAAAGTTCAAAACTTAGGTTTACAATAAGACTTCCCTTCTCTTTATCTTGTTGGTTCTTGTAAAACATCCAAAAATTCGGAACTCGATGCTTCCATTTTATAAGCTGTTTTATCTACCTGTGTGGTTAAATAATTATGGGCCAGTAAAGCCAGCAAACCCACAATTAAACCGGTAGCCGATGTAATCACTTTTGTATAAATACCATTGGCCATGGTTTGAATAGTGAAATCGCCACCGGTGGCCAAACTGTAAAACAACTGGAACATCCCGATGATGGTTCCTAAAAATCCCAACAGCGGAGATATACCTGCCGATAAAGACAGAATGGAAAGATTTTTTTCAAGATTGTAAATCTCCAGCTTGCCCACATTCTCCATGCTGCGTTCAATATTTTCAATGGGCTTGCCTATGCGCTGAATGCCTTTATCAATGATGCGTGCCACGGGATTGTTGGTATTTTTTGCAAAGCTCCGTGCTGCCGTAACATTACCGCTGATGATGTGATCACGAATGATGTTCATGAAATTACTGTCAATGTTGGAAGCTTTGCGGATGGCAATCAACCGTTCAAAAAAAACGAAAACAGTAATCACAAAAAGGAGCATCAGGGGAATCATTACCCATCCGCCCAGTGTCAACAAATCAAAAAAACTAATGCCGCTGCCAGCCGTTGCTGTGTGAGTGGAGTCAATTTGTAGCAGGTTGATCATACGATTTTACTTTTCGCGGTAAATGTAATTGAATGAGATGAATAACGAGAGTACCTCATAAATATTTTGTGATGCTTTTAAGCGGATAAAAAAATCTAACTATTTGAGCGATATTTAACGTTTCTGAATTCTATGGGTAGACGATAATTTACATTCTCCTCTGAATTCGGTAGGAAAACACCACCACAACTGCTCTACCATTAAATTCCACCCCTCAATTAATTTCAATGTCTCATCATATTCCTCTTAATCATCATCACCGTCACCAGATAATTTCACAAACGCAGATCTTCTTGGTGCAGGAAAAGGAAGATCACCTTTGATGCCATGCCACAGTACAATATTGAATTCCAAATCTGGTACGGCATCTTCTTTTGAAAGATTAAATTTCTCTGATCGTCTCTGCCAGTCATTCACAGCAATATTCTTTGCATTCAGATCAATATTGCTTGGCCTTACTTTGAAAGGAGTAAGATCAGGTGAGTTTGAAAAACATCTCCACATGGGCGTAGCTGCAGCATCGTATTGCGACATAGGTGGCAATCCAAGAATTAATTCTATCGTTCTCACCATCGAAGTTGTTGAATACATAGTGTGGTCCACAAATCCTCTTTTTACAAATCCACCTGCTACGTAAGCCGTGGTACGATGTGCATCTATATGATCTGCGCCATTTTGTGCGTCATCTTCAACAATGAATACTGCACATTCTTTCCATATCGGCGATTGGCTTAAATGCTCTATGAACATGCCAACAGCAAGATCATTATCGGCAACGTGTGCAAAAGCACTGGGCCTGTTCTTCCTCATGCCTTCGGTATGATCGTTCGGAAAACGAATGGTATTCAATTGAGGCAATTTGTCAATAGCCAGCAATGAGTCAAATTCTTTTTTCCATTCATGAAACCGGACGGTGTCCTTTACGCTCAGGTCCCATCCGGTAAAGTAAGGACAAATATGATCTTTCAGCGTGGCATAATTGGGCCTGTAATCATCGGCAAACTCGCCATAGCTTCTGAAGCTTACATGATTTCTTCTGCAATTATCCCAGATAAAACCATTTTTATTATTGGCAATAGCACGATTGCCTTCTGCATCATAATTGCCGCCACGTCCGCCATAACTGGTCGGCCATGTTTTTTCAAGATAGTCCGTTGCATAAGCTCCCAAACTCCAGTTATGACCATCCGCACTTACTTCGGCATCGGCATAAAAATTATCGAGCAAAACAAATTCGCGGGCAAGTGCATGCAGGTTGGGCGTAATGTTTTCTCCAAACAAAACCAGTGAAGGATCACCATTGCCTTCTTTCATATCGCCTAATACCTGGTCGTACGTTCTGTTTTCTTTGATCACATAGAACACATATTTGATCGGACTTTTTTCACTGCTGTTTTGCGGAACAGGATTTCCTTTCTCCACATCAGCCGTCGTTTCTTTTTGTTTGGTATAAGGTGTGTTTTGATATACTTGTTGCGAATACCAGCTCATTTGTTTCTCCGTTGGCGCATCAATAATGCTTAGCGCTCCTTTACATAATCCTGCGATGTATTGTGCCTTGTTCGGACTTTTATCACCGCTTTGATACCAAACAGCATT
>JAICTW010000244.1 GCA_025936195.1 Flavisolibacter sp. | reverse complement strand
GTATTCACCAAAAGTTTTGTAATCATCTGCAGTATTGATGGGAGTGTACGCATCGCTTTTGATATTGTTGTACAACGCTACTCTTTTATCGCCTACCAGTTCTTTAAAATAATTCCAATTCCATTTGGCATAAGCTGGCCATTGTTTGGAAAGATTTTTAATAACAATCGGCTTTTGCCGATTATAAAACTCATCCTTGAATTGCTGCGGATCTATATTCTCCAATACAGGAATGGCTTCTAATTGCATGGTGAACGATTTTTGCAAAAGTAATTTCTAGTACAAGCTTAATAAATTTTCGTTGAAAAGAAACTCTAAATACAGCAATAGATTAAACTCATGCTTATTCACATACATCCCGCAAATCCGCAAGAGCGACTGATTAGGCAAGTGGTCAACACCTTAAAGCAGGGAGGCATTATTGTCTATCCAACGGATACCATTTATGGATTGGGTTGTGATATTTTTCAACACAAAGCCATTGAACGCATTTGCCAGATCAAAAATGTGCAGCCTCAAAAAGCCAATCTGTCTTTTGTGTGTCATGATCTCAGTGATCTAAGTCATTATGCAAAACAATTGGCCACTCCGGTTTACAGAACACTGAAACAGTACCTGCCCGGGCCTTATACATTTATTTTGGAAGCAAGTAAAGAAGTGCCAAAAATATTAAAGACAAAAAAAGATACCGTAGGCATTCGTGTTCCGGATAATACCATTGCAAGATGTATTGTAAAAGAATCAGGTAATCCAATACTAAGCGCCACACTACCGGGAGAATTTGTTGAAGAGTACACCGATCCGGAGATCATTTATGAGAAATTCGGGAAGCTTGTTGATATCGTCATTGATGGAGGAATTGGCGGAATAATTCCTTCTACCATTATTGACTTTACGAAGGGTGAAGCTAAAATCATAAGAGAAGGCGCCGGTGAATGGGAGTGATTCCATTTTCTCAAAACAAAATCCCGCAAAACTGCGGGACTTGTTAACCTTCAACCATTCTTTTACGGCAGATCAGTGAACTTCTCCCGCAGAACGGGAGAGCAGCACATGAAAAAGACAAGTTTAGGACGTGAAAACGCTGCTTTGGTTTAATAAGTGATTTTATTGGCTAAAGAGTTGGGGTTGATTATAACTGAGCCTGAATGTTTTACGATGGTACTTGCAAGGCCCGTGCTGATCCAGGGCTTCCTGGTGCTCGCGGGTGGCATAGCCTTTATTCTGGGCCCAATTGTACTTGGGGAATTTTTTGTGAAGCTCTTTCATATAGTCATCGCGGTAGGTTTTAGCTAAAACACTTGCCGCAGCAATGGAAGAGTAGATTCCATCACCCTGAATGATGCACTTGTGGGGGATTCTTTTATAACGTATAAACCGGTTTCCATCTATCAATAACAACTCCGGTTCTTGCGAGAGTTGTTTAATGGCAAGATGCATGCTTTTGAAAGAAGCTTTCAGAATATTGTATTTATCAATTTGCTTGTTGTCTAAACTGGCTACTGCACAACAAATAGCATGTTGCTCAATAAAAGGCCGAAGCTCATAACGTTGCTCTTCGGTTAATTGTTTGGAATCGTTGAGCAAAGGATGATAAAAATCTTTCGGAAGAATGACCGCTGCTGCATATACCGGACCGGCCAGGCATCCACGGCCAGCTTCATCACAGCCGGCCTCAAGGGATTTTTCATCAAAGTAAGCTTGCAGCATTGATTGCGAATTTACAGTTGAAACGAATCCCCCGTTGAAACATTTTCTTCTTCTAAAAAAATTTTTGGACATCTTAAAAACAGTGACACTCCACAATTTCTTTCAGTTTTGAAAGAGTATGAATTATGCAAAGAGGCAAATTGGTATAAAGTTCCGATTGTTCTATCATCAATACCAGGCATCATTTTTTTCTTTCTTTTTAAAAATGCTTTATGAAAAGAGATGGTTTTCAAACAAGCTTGTGGCAGCACAACATGCCTGAGTATGTGCCTGCAACAAAAAGTTCCGGCAAAAAAGAATATGATGTTTTGATTGTGGGTGGAGGTGTTACAGGAATCACCACAGCATTATTGTTGCAGAAAACCGGGTTACAATGTCTGGTGGCCGAAGCACATAATCTTTGTTTTGGAACAACAGGTGGAACAACAGCCCATCTCAATACTTTTTTAGACACGAGCTACGATCAGATCGAAAAAAGATTTGGGGAAGATGCTGCACGGTTAGTGGCAAGAGCTACGAACCAAGCTCTGGAACTTTACCGTTCCAATGTAGAAGAGTACACTATTGATTGTTGCTATGAGCAAAAAGACGGCTATGTTTATTCGCAAAACGAAAAGCAAACGCAGGAGTTGGATAAAATCTTTGAAGCTTCAAAACGGGCAGGAGTAGATGTAGCTTATAGTGATCGTATTCCGATCCCCATTGAATTTGAAAAGGCAATTGTGTTCCACGAGCAGGCCAATCTTCATCCATCGAAATATGTTTATGCTCTGGCAAAAGCATTTGAAAAAGCAGGCGGAGTGATTTTGCAGAACTGTATGGTAAAAGATTTCAAGAGCAATGAAGTGCTGGATGTAGAAACATCGCAGGGTACAATCAAAGCTAAAAACCTGATATGGGCAACGCATATTCCTCCCGGAATTAATTTACTGCATTTCCGTTGTGCTCCCTATCGCAGTTATGTTATTACTGTTACACTCAATAATGAGGCTTATCCGGATGGATTAGCCTATGACTTGTACGATCCTTATCATTATTACCGCACTCAGATCATTGATGGAAAAAAGTTTCTGATCGTTGGTGGTGAAGACCATAAAACCGCACATGAAGAAAATACAGAGAAATGTTTCAACAAACTTGATGCACATGTGCGCAGTTGTTTCGATGTAAAGGAAGTGGCTTTCAAATGGTCCTCACAATATTTTGAACCGGCAGACGGTTTGGCTTACATCGGTCATTTGCCTGGTAATCCCGATAATGTTTTTGTGGCCACAGGTTATAGTGGAACTGGAATGACCTATAGTCACATTGCAGCCATTACCCTAACAGAATTAATTACGAAAAGGCAAAGCGAATACGGCGGATTATTTGCACCGGGCAGAATAAAACCAGTAGCAGCCTTTACTAATATTGTGAAAGAAAACACTGATGTCGTAAAGGAATTTATTGGTAAACGCCTTGCGAAAGAAAAGTTATCAGAACTGGCGGACATTGCTTCCGGCGAAGCAAAACTGGTAAAATATGAAGGTCAGTCACTGGCCTTGTATAAAGACGAACAAGGAGAATTGCATGCGCTGAACCCTGTTTGTCCGCATGCGAAATGCTCAGTAGCCTGGAACAGCGCTGAAAAAAGCTGGGATTGTCCTTGTCATGGATCAAGATTTACACCTGATGGCGAAGTAGTAACAGGGCCTGCAAGTCAGGGGCTGGAAGTGATTCAAATAGAAAATTTAGTAAATGAGGAGAAGCATTAATTGTTCTGCATGTAGAATACAGTTATAACAAATACAAAGCTTCCGCCCTTTTCGCTTTGCGATTGAGCGATGTGATGGATGGTTACATCATTTTCTTTTAGCCACTGGCTGATTGCTTTTTCTGCATCCTTTGGCTGATTGTGGATGAACATTTTTACCTGAGAAGCTGATGAATCTGAAAAAACTTCCCTGTCCGAATTTTGTGTTAGTTGGATCGTTCTCATGAAATAATAGATAAACTGATAACAAAAAAGGTTACTGCTTGTTCGTTTATAGGTGGGAAACTTTCAACAATATAAAAAATATCGGCTATTCAAAGATAAGTAATGAAACTTTGGCAAAACGTCTGAATGCGAAGTGCAGAATGAATCGTAAATCATTCAAACAAAAAAGCCCCGACTATCATTCGTTTCAGATGATAATCAGGGGCTAATTGAAATATAACACATGAAAAATGCTGTAGGGGGAGGAGTCGAACCTCCACGAGGCAGTTAGCGTCAGCACAAAACTTAGTGGTCAACCCTGGTCAGGCTTCCCGCCTTCAGCGGAACGTCGGCTCTATGCTGAGTTTATCCTGTGATCCCCACCCCCGAGACAAGAGGGCATGTCTGCCTAGGTTTCATCACCCCACAGTATAAAAGAATGCAAAATGAAAATTCAATGATTGCTTAGCTGTTCCACATTTTCATTTTGCATTTGCTTCAATGAACTTTGACAAGTCAAAAATAAGATGCTTTGATATTTTTCAAACAACAATTTGAAAATTTAGATTCCATCTAATATCTTCATCTTTATTTGATTTTTTTCAAAAAATACCACCCAAAATGGCGGCAGATTTGAATATTGACAAATTGGATCTCAAGATCATCCAACAACTCATGCACGATGCCAACGTATCTTATGCAGAAATGGGTAAAAAATTATTTGTTTCTGCAGGCACCATCCATGTACGGATTAAAAAATTACAGGATGCGGGTGTTATTAGTGGAATGAGGTTTCAGGTGGACCTGAAAAGGCTGGGCTATGATGTTATTGCCTTTATCGGAATTTACCTGGAAAAAAGCTCTTTGTATGACACCGTGGCCAGGGACCTGAAAAAAATTCCCGAAATCGTTCGCATGAATTATACTACCGGCAACTACAGCATTTTTGCCGAAGTGGTTTGCAGGGACATTGCCCAACTGCGTGCTATTTTGCATGATGAACTGCAGAAGATAAAAGGCATTGAACGTACAGAAACATTTATTTCTTTGGAAGAAAGCCTAAACAGAAGCGTGACCGTTGATAACAGTTAGAATGAAATCAATCCAATTTTTTAAAGGACTTTCCTGGTTAATCATTTTGAACCTGGCCGTGAAGCCCGTTTGGCTTTTTTTTATTGACCGCCAGGTGCAAAACATTGTAGGCTATGAAGAGTATGGAAAGTATTTTGCCATTCTCAACCTTTCCTATGTTTTGTTCTTTTTATCCGACATTGGATTGGGCAATATGTTGAACCAGCGGGTTGCCAATCATTCAGCAGTGAACCTGGTCCAGTTGTTAAGAATAAAAGTTTTTCTACTACTGGGCTACTTCATTACTTTTTGTTTTCTTGGTTGGCTTACTCATCTTTCCAATTGGAATATTTTGCTTTGTGTGATAGGTATTCAATGCCTCACTTCTTTGCTTCTGTTTTTGCGGAATCTTGTTACTGCCCACCAGTATTTTACTGTTGATGCCTGGCTCTCTATAATAGATAAATCCCTGATGATTTTATTTTGCGGAAGCATTATTTATACATCTCTCTTTAGTAAGATTTCTCT
>JAICTW010000305.1 GCA_025936195.1 Flavisolibacter sp. | reverse complement strand
ATAGGAGAAACGAGGATAGTCTTCGACGAAGGTGATGGGAACAGTTAGTTTTACATTTTGCGTTTTCGGTTTTACGTTATCTGCAGGCAACAACTGGATCAATGTTTCCATTCCATAAAACGTTCCTGCATAACTGTTGCCGTTGATGTTCACGCCGTTCCTGCTTACGTTGAGCGAATAGCCTTCTTCGTGTTCAGGAGCTTTGATAAATTTTAGTGTGGTGAAGCTTATATGATTTTTGGCTGCGGCGCTTTTGATGGGCAGCTTGAATCCATACACTTGCTGCAAATAATCATTAAAAATCGAAGCTGTTTTTCTGTCTTCAGCATCTTTGGCAATGAGAGTGGTTGCTTTGGTGATGGGAAAACTTCCACTCAATGTTTTCATGGTCACAGGTTGCGGAATAATGTTCTGTGCAAAACAGAAAACACTGAAAAATAAAACTGCAAAAACGGAGACTCCTTTTTTCATTCCAATCATTTTAATCAAGTGTATTAAAATTGTTTTTTGTAATGTTTATTTCAGCAGCGGCAATTCAATGCTTGACGGATACAAACTGCTGTGATAAATTTTTATGGTTGCTTTTTGAAAATCACTTTCCTTAGCCTGGTAAATATTTTCAAACCTTTGCGGATTGCGATCTACCAGCGGAAACCAACTGCTTTGTATCTGCACCATAATGCGATGACCTTTTTTGAAGGTATGTGCAATATCAGCGAGTTTGTATTTTACTTCTTCCACCTTATTGGGTGTGAAGGGAACCGGGTTTTCAAAACTCTTACGGTACTTGCCTCTGAAAATTTCCGCATGCACCAGCATTTGATAGCCATTCATCGGGTAACTGGTTGAAAGGGCTCTTCCTGTGGGCCGGTCTTCATCGCCATAACTAAAATTATCCGGAAAAACATCAATGACCTTCACCACGAAATCAGCATCCGTAGTAGAAATGCTTGTGTACAGATCGGCAATCACATTTCCTGTAACCGTTACATCATCCGATAAGGTATCGGTTTGAAAAACCAAAACATCGGGACGCCTTGCAGCAAAGCGTTGATCATCGGTCATGTATTCGCGGGTGCGCTTGAAATGCACATCTTCGGTATAAGGCACAGGCTTGTTGGGATCACTTACATATTCGCTGAATCCGTTTTTACTTGTTGAACCATTCCAACCTAATTTACCATTATCCTGCAAATACAATTTTTGTGCTTTTGCATTTAAAGGAGGCCATTGATCAAATTGGTGCCACTGATTTTCTCCCGTAATGAAAACATTGGCTTCTGCAATTTGCGAAACATCGCCTTTGTTCAATAGAAAATAATTGAAAAAAGGAATTTCAATATTTTGTTGATACCATTCCGATGTATTGCTTCCCCAGCGAACATTGCCCATGTGGGTTCCATCATTGCTTGCCCACTGCCCATGATACCAGGGACCCATCACAATTTTATTGAACGGCTTACCGGGATTATTTTCTTCTGCAGCACGATAGGCATTCCAGGCGCCCCAATTGTCTTCTGCATCAAAGTTTCCACCCACCCAAAGCATGGCAGGATTCAATTTCTTTGTAGCTCTTCTTGCATCACGGGCTTGCCACCACGAATCATAATTCGGATGGTTATACAATTCTTTCCAGAAAGCAACACTGTCGCCAACAAGCGTTGCGAGGTTGGGAAGCGTACCAACCTCAAGATAAAATTTATAATTATCACGGGTATAATAGTGAAAAGGAGTTGGGCCAACAGTAGTTGGTTGCGGATGGGGCTTGCCGAATGAAGAATAAAAATCAAAAGCATCCATTTGAAAGAAAGCACCATTGTGATGAAAATCATCACCAAGGAACCAGTTGGTAACCGGCGCCTGCGGACTTACTGCTTTCAATGCCGGATGATTGCTTGCAGCCGCCATGGTTGAATAAAAGCCGGGATAAGAAATGCCAAACACACCAACACGTCCATTATTATGCGGAACATTTTTTACCAGCCAATCAATAGCATCATAGGTGTCGCTGGATTCATCTATTTGCGTTCCTGCTTTACTTGGATTGAAAGGGCGCACATCTTCAAATTGTCCCTCGCTCATCCATCGTCCGCGAACATCCTGAATAACCATGATGTAACCTTCTTTGAGATAATTTTTCAAATAACTATTCCAGTAGGCATAAAAATTTTGCTCGCCGTAAGGTGCGCAGGAATAAGGAGTACGTTTCATTAAGATAGGATGAACGGCGGAACTGTCTTTGGGAATATAAATAGCAGTGAACAAACGAACGCCATCACGCATGGGAATGTAGCTTTCCATTTTATAATAATGATCCCTGATCCATACACTGTCCTGCGAAGGCGTTTGTGCAGAAGCAGCCGATACTAAAATAATGCAGAAAAGAAGTACGATCGTTTTTCTCATGATGTGCAATTGACAGCGGCTAAGTTAGGCAGAAATGAAAAAGAAAATTAAGAGAAAACATTTGCAAAAAGGTTTGTGAAGTGTTGATATAAAGCTTTGCTCATTGTGATGCACTGGGCAGAAATAAGGAAAGTGTTTTAGAAAAAATCCGTGTTGATCTATCCAATCTTTAATTGTGTGACGCCAAAGATTTTAGCCGAGGGCTGTCCGTATTGTAAAAATATTGTGTGCACACGCCAGATATAATGATGAGAATACGCTGCATGGTTGAACAAAAACAAATTCTGTTACAACAAATCCACCATCTAAAGAACTGATCGAAAAAGAAGGCTTTCTTCAACTTAAGTGTCTATGCCTTCACGAGGAGTACAGCGGGATTCATCCATTCATCCCAATCAGTGACCTTTCCTTTTTATTTATTCACTTTAATAAATAAAATCAGCCTGTGCTCTGTTGCTTACGTAGTTTTAAGAAACAAAACCTTGTTATGAGAAAATATTTTTTATCGTTGATAAGCACTATACTCTTGCTTTCAACACTCGATGCACAACTTACTTCATTGCCGAGCGGCGCCAATAAAAAAGCTATGGTAGGCGAACGCATTGGCATTACCGATGTTGTTATCAGTTATAACCGTCCCGGTGTAAAAGGAAGAGAAGGAAAGATATGGGGACAGTTAATTCCTGCAGGCTTTAATGATCTTGGATTCGGCACAAGCAAAGCCGCTCCCTGGCGTGCCGGCGCCAATGAAAACACAACGATCGAATTTTCTAACGATGTAAAAATCGAAGGCCAACCACTGCCCGCCGGCAAGTATGGGTTTTTTGTAGCGTATGATCCTAATGAATGTACCTTGATCTTTTCAAAAAATTCAACATCATGGGGAAGTTTTTTTTATGATGATAAAGAAGACGCACTTCGGGTGAAAGTAAAACCAGTAGCATTGGATAAAAGCGTTGAGTGGTTGAAATATGAATTCACCAACCAAACAGAAAATAGCGCTACGATTGCATTGCAATGGGAAAAACTATCCATTCCTTTTAAAGTGGAAGTGGACTATATTAAAACGCAGTTGGAATCATTTAGAAGAGAATTGAGAAGTGAAAAGAATTTTAATCCGGGCTGGCAATCCTTTCAGCAAGCAGCACAGTTTACTGCCGACCGGAATGTTGATCTGGAAGAAGGATTGCAATGGGCCGACCAGTCCATCAGCGGACAATTTATTGGTGAAGCCAATTTTGTTACACTTTCTACCAAAGCATCCATACTCAATAAACTTGGCCGCACCAAAGAAGCCGACAGTATGATGAAAGCAGCATTACCCTTGGGCAATGTGCAGGAATTACATGCTTATGGAAGACAACTGCTTCAGCAAAAAAGAACTAAAGATGCATTGGATGTTTTTCAGGTGAATTACAAAAAAAATCCTAACCAGTTTACTACGTTAGTCGGATTGGCAAGAGGCTATTCTGCTAATGGCGATTATAAAAATGCATTGAAGTATGCGCAAATGGCTTTGCCGCTATCACCTCCCGGCGCCAACAAAACCAATGTTGAAAATATGATCGAGAAATTGAAGAAAGGACAGGATGTGAATTAAAAAATTTACTTCAAGAATTGAAAGGCTTTGGCGGGAATATAAAACTTCCCGCCGTCTTTTCTTCCGGTTCTATAAAATCATTTGAAGCTTTTGCTATAGGTAATTCCGACAGAGCCGGAAAAATTAGTGATAGGGGGATTTAATTTCCGGATACTGATTTTCACGGTTTCAATTTCAGGAAATTGGAGCTGTAATTTATCCGCCACTTTCATAGCCACTGTTTCCAACAAAAATTTTCTTTCGGCAAATTCTTCCTGAAGTATGCGATATACTTCTGCATAGTTGATGGTTTGTTCAATGGAAGTAATGATCTTCTTTGGAGATTCGCAGGCAATGGAAACATCTACTTCAAATTCATTACCCACACGCTTTTCTTCTTCGTACATGCCATGCTCGGCAAAGAAGCGAATGGAATTAAGTTCTATGGTAAAATGACCTGTCAATTGATTACACAATTTTAAAATAAAAAATCAGGTGGATTGAACTGAAGACTGCTACAACTAAATAGAATAATATGAGCCCATCTGCATTGCTACTGGTTTCTTTTCTTCATGAACCACCCATTTATCCCCATTTGTTTTCAGAAGATGATTGTATTTCCCGGAATCCTTCCAAGTTTCACCTACCTCTTCTGTAGGCCTGTGCATTGCAATT
>JAICTW010000826.1 GCA_025936195.1 Flavisolibacter sp. | reverse complement strand
TGGGCTCCTACATTCATACATATCGCAGGAAAGCCTTCGCCAGCCAGGATGGATGGTGTTTCAATGCTGCCCTCGCTTACAGGCAAAGGAACTCAACTCCCTTCAATCATCTATAATGAATATTACAATAATGGTAAGACCCCTGATTTCAAAGATTTTTCTCCAGATCATAGAGGACGTGTGCGTAAACAAATGCAATGGATACGCATCGGAGATTACGTAGGTGTTCGTTATGATATAAAATCAGCAGAAGATAATTTCGAAATTTATAATGTGGTAAAAGACCCTGGGGAACGTAATAACCTCGCAGCCACCAATGCAAGGATAACGCTGCTGGGAGGTGCACAAAATATCTCTGTTGCTGCTTTTCAGCAAATGATGAAAAATAAAACATTACAAATGCGCCGTCCTGATACAGCAGCAGTGAGGCCTTATGACAAGGCGCTTGTTCCTTCAACAAATACACAAGTAGCACCCGGAATAAAGTGGAAAGAATATAAAGATGTATCTCCCTGGGTTCCGCAGGTAGAAGGGCTTCAGCCATCAGCAAGCGGAGATGCTGACCGGGTTGTTATTAGCAAAGAGATGAACGATAATGGAATATTGTATTTTGAAGGATATCTTCGTGTGCCAACAGATGGGAAATATGTTTTTTACCTTAAGTCGGGTACGAAGGCGCTTCTTCGTATTCATGATGCTAAAGTAATAGACGCTGATTATCAGCACAACCCGGATAGCACATACAGTTCTTCCATTCTATTAAAAAAGGGATTGCATCCTTTCAGGTTATATTGCCGCCAGCAAAAAGGAGCATCTTTGGACTGGCAATGGGAAGGGCCTCAGATACAAAGGCAACCGATTCCAAAGGAAGTGTTTTTCAAATCACCCAAATAAGAAATTGAATCGATACATCATTATAAAAAGAAAACCATTCATGCAAACAATCCGGGCAATTAAAAATTTAACTACTGTTTGTGGGCAAAATACATCATTATAAAAAAGCCATTCATTTAATTTTTTGAAAACAATTTATCACATGCAAACAATCCAGACAATTAAAAATTTAATCTTTATAACACTTGTTCTTATGATAACCGGATGCCAGACAGGAGGCGATAAAAAAGTAGGAAATGAACATGCAGCCATCACGCTGGTTACGCTTGATCCTTCTCACTTTCATTCAGCGCTGGTACAGAAAAGCATGTATCCGGATATTGATTCAGTCGTATATGTTTATTCACCCGGCGGTCTGGGATTAGATGAACAACTGAATTATATAAAGCAATATAATTCGCGTGCTGAAGATCCCACGCATTGGGTAGAAAAAGTTTATACCGGCAATGATTATTTGCAAAAAATGCTGGACGAAAAAAAAGGAAATGTGGTTGTAATGGCAGGCAATAATAAATTGAAAACTGAGTACATCAAAAAGTCGGTTGATAATGGTATGAACGTGCTGGCAGATAAGCCAATGGCGATAAGCACCGCGGGGTTCGATACGCTAAAGCAGGCCTTTGCCGATGCAAAAGACAAAGGC
>JAICTW010000770.1 GCA_025936195.1 Flavisolibacter sp. | reverse complement strand
TGCAAGCCCTAAGATGATGAGCAATCTTTTCATGATTCGTTTCATAACAGACAAATTTATTTTACTACGTTAAATTTCGTAGATCAAATATAAAAGCATTTTTCTGATTACGAAAACTTTCGCAAATGTTAAAATGATAAAAGGTTTAAAGCAGAGCCCTAACGGTTTCAATCACTTTAGGCAAGGCAGAAATATCTTGTCCACCAGCTGTTGCCAATGTTTTTTGACCACCACCACCACCTTTAATAATGGGAGCAATTTTTTGTTTGATGACGGCAGAAGCATCCAGGTTTTTTTTCTGGCTGATAGTATCATCAAAAAGAAGAACAACACCGGCTTTGCCTTCATTGGCAGAAGCTAAGACAATAATGGGCTCTTTTATTTTTTGTTTTAGTTCAAAGGCTAATTTTTTCAAAGCATCGGCACCGGAAACTTCCACCACTTCGCCAAGGAAATTGACTCCGTTCACCTGCTGAACCTTTTGAGCCAGTTCATTGCTTAATGATTTTAGCTGCGATTGTTCAAACTTTTCAATTTGTTTTTTTAGCGAAGTATTTTCATCGGATAAAGACGTGATGGATTTCAAAACATCTTTTGGATTTTTCAATGCTTCTTTTATTTGATGCAGTTGTAGTATTTGGTCGTTGATCATTCTTTCTCCCGCGGCTCCGCTTATGGCTTCGATGCGGCGAACACCTGCAGCAATAGCTGATTCAGAAAGGATTTTGAAGAAGCCCAGTTCTCCTGTTGCACCCACATGTGTGCCTCCGCACAACTCAATGGAATAATTGGGATCCATGGTTACCACTCTTACCGTATCGCCGTATTTTTCTCCAAACAAAGCCATCGCTCCTGTTTTGGTCGCTTCCTCTTTAGGCATGTGGCGAATGGTAACCGGAATGTTTTCGCGGATTTTTTTATTTACAATTTCTTCTACCTGCCTGACCTCTTCATCCGTCAGTTTGCTGAAGTGCGAAAAATCAAAACGTAAATAGTCTGCATTTACCAATGAACCTTTTTGAGCAACATGTGTACCCAACACTTTTCTCAGTGCTGCATGAAGCAAATGTGTAGTGCTGTGATGGACAGCGATGTGATTTCTTCTTACTGCATCTACTTTAGCCAATATTTTGCCTTCAAAACTTTCCGGTAACTTTTCGGCAAAGTGAATAATGAGGTCGTTTTCTTTTTTGGTGTCAACAATTCTTACCTTATCATTTTGAAATATTAGCTCTCCCGTATCACCAACCTGTCCGCCGCTTTCCGCATAAAAAGGCGTTTTATCCAAAACAATCTGATAGGCTTCTTTGCCTTTTGCTTTTACCCTGCGGTATTTTAAAACTTTGGCTTCTGTTTCCAAAATATCATATCCAACAAATTCATTACTGTTGCCTTCGTTTACGGTTATCCAATCTTCCGTATCAATGGCCGTTGCTGCACGGGAACGTTCTTTTTGTTTTTGCATTTCGGAGTTGAATTCCGCTTCATCAACAGCAAGATTTTTTTCTGAAGCGATCAATCTCGTAAGATCGAAAGGAAAACCATAAGTATCGTATAATTCAAAAGCATTTTTGCCTGAAATATTTTTTGATGAATTGGAAATGATGTCTTCAATTCTTTTCAATCCCTTCTCTAATGTTCTCAAAAATGCTTCTTCTTCTTCATGGATCACTTTAGCAACAAACGGTTCCTGCTTATGCAATTCAGGAAATACATTTTCAAATTGTTTGGCAATAACAGGAACTAATTGAAACAACAATGGTTGTTGATGATTCAGATAAGAATAGT
>JAICTW010000707.1 GCA_025936195.1 Flavisolibacter sp. | reverse complement strand
ATTAAAACAATTAAAAATTGGTGCTGTCATTACAGACACGGCAGGCCGAAGGGATTGTTGCCACATGCATCTTACCATTCCAAAAACATTCATTCGCTTTGTTGGCAACAGCCTGCACAAAACTGATTTTCCAAGGATAGATGCATGGGTAGAACGAATGAACTATTGGCTGAACAACGGCATTGAAGAAATTAATTTTTTCATGCACATGCATGATGAAGCGACATCACCGGAGTTGACCGTTTATTTGATTGATAAACTAAATAAAGAATGCGGTTTAAACTTACTTAGACCGAAGTTTGGCAACGATGATCAACAAGGATTATTTGTATAGCTAAAACAATCTTAACTGAACTCCTTTGGACCGCTTCGGTGGTCTGGCATCTCCAAAAACGGTTTTGCCTCCGTACTTCCAGCTTTCTGAAATTTCTTTTTCAATTACTTGTTTGAGATTATCGGTGGGAATAAAATCTTTTTCTGCCTTCGCGGCGATCTCGTGAATTTTTTTGATGGCTTCCGCTTTATCCGTCTGCCCGATCTTTGCACGTTGTACCGCTTTTTGCAACGTGCCTATCACTTCATCATAGGTTTTTGTGGGAACCGGAAAAGGATGTCCATCCTTCCCTCCGTGTGCAAAAGAAAAACGTGCAGGATCTTTAAAACGCGACGGCGTTCCATGAATCACTTCGCTCACCAATGCTAATGATTGCACCGTACGCGGACCCACACCTTGAAGCAATAATAATTCTTCAAAATCCTTTGGCTGTGTATCGTGTGCCAGCCAAAGAATACTTCCCAGTCTTTTCAAATTCACATCTTCACTTCTTACATCATGATGGCGGGGCATGATCAGGTGTTGAATTTCCTGCATCATCAACTCGGGTTTTTCATGAGTGATGGTCAAAATTTTTTCTCTTGTGGTATTCGCTTCTGATGCGGTGAGATTTAAGATTTGTCCCAGGTTTGTCCCGCAAATAGCTGTATGTGGTTCTTCAACAAAACTTTTTACGTGTTGCGAATGCCAGTGATAACGACGGGCCATAGCATCACCTTCACGCATCCCCTGCTGAACTACCGTCCAGTCGCCTTCATTGCTTACAATGAAATTATGAATGTACAATTGAAAGCCATCCTGCACAGCAGTATTGTCCACTTTTGCACTCAATTTGCTGAAACGAACGAGTTCATTTCCATTCAAACCGGTTTGTTCGCTAACAAGCATTAATTCTTTCGGAGCATCCTTCGAAGATTTTCCTTTGCCGCCGGCAATATAAATTCCCAGTTCTTTTGAATGTGGATTGAGGGCTCTTTTCAATGCTCCCATTACGGATGTGGTAATGCCCGATGAATGCCAGTCCATTCCCATCACCGCACCAAAACTTTGAAACCAGAAGGGATCACTCATACGGCTTAAAAATTCTTTCTTTCCGTATTCCTCAATGATGGCTTCTGTAATAGCAAAACCTAATTTGGCCATACGTGCGTACAGCCATTGCGGCACGTAACCATTATGCAAAGGGAGATCTGCCGAACCACTACGCTTCATCGTTTAAAAATACTGATTTGTCAAGGCCTGACGCTGTTTTAAAACTGTTAAGATGAAAAGAAAAATATTGATGATTTGCCGTTGACATGTTGTCAAAACAGTAAAAAAATTACGGTGCTTCAGCAGCATCTCTTTTGTTTTACATTAATCTTTTTTTATGGTTGTCTCTCATCCTGCTGAACCCAGCTATCATCTTTTTGTCCACGATCCGGCGCCGCCCTTTGTTCCGGTGAATCCTTTTTCATATTGCTCATCTCCTGACTGTGATTATCGCTGTTTCTTTGTCCATCGTGGTTAAGAATAGGTGGTATATTATTTTGTTCTCCTTCCTGATGAGGGTGGTCCTGATGATTGACGTCTGAATTTTTTCGATCTATACTCATAACTTTCGTTTAGCTTATGTGTACAAAAAGCAAACCACTATACGCCAATTTGCTGAAGATGATGATCGGGATGGCGATATGATGTCTTTGGTCATTTGAGTTCTCCACCTGACAGGGGGAAATATTTATCTATCAAATAAATCAATGCTGCAATATTCACTGCACCCAGTTCCAGTTCTCTTTT
>JAICTW010000804.1 GCA_025936195.1 Flavisolibacter sp. | reverse complement strand
ATTTGAATGGGCGCCACTAAATGATCTTTCAATAGATCTTTATACTCCTTTATTTCTGCTTCTGTTCGCGGACGGCTGGCACGCCAAACAATTTTTTTTCCGTCAGAACTGAACCAGGCGCCCCCATCATAGCCCAGTGTATTGGTGATTTGCTTTGTTTCACCCGTTTTCAAATTCATAATGTATAAATCCAAATCACCATTGCGGGTTGAGGTGAAGATCATTTTTGTTCCATCAGGGGAAAGTGTTGCTTCTGCATCATAACCTGGAGTATTCGTCAGCTTTTTAACGATCTTTCCATCGAGATCAGCCATATAAATATCATAGCTGCTGTAAATTGGCCAGATGTATTTGTTGCCATATTTGCTTCTATCCGGCAACGGAGGACATTCATCGTCCGCTTCGTGTGTGGAAGCGTAAATGATATGCTTACCATCTTTGGTGAAGAAAGAACAGGTCGTTCTGCCCTTGCCGGTGCTCACCATTTTGTAGGTAAACTTCTCTCCTTTTTCCGGAACTTTCCCAATAAAGATTTGATCGCAAGGCAAACCTTCCTTTGCAGCCGTTCGTTGAAAGCAAATGTATTTTCCATCATAACTCCAGTAAGCTTCCGCATTGTCAAAGCCAAATGTCAGCTGCCGTACATTTTTGAAATGAGTTTCTTCAGGATAATGTAAGGTGTCGGATTGCGCATAAGCACATGCAAGAGCAAAAAAGCAAGCAACGACCAGGAGAAATTTCATGGGGAGAAATTTAGTAGCTGTTAAAACAATTTAAAAATAAAGAGGAAGCAGTTGAACGAAGTCAAATTTATGTCATAAGCGTTCATCATTTTTTTAGTTTTGGAATATGTATAAAAGTTTTTCGCTGCTGTTGCTTTCTTTTATTTTTATTGCCTGCGGCAATGACACTGCATCCAAAGAAGATAGTACACTATCACAAGCTCCATATAATAAACTAACCGACAGCATTGAAAAAGCTCCAAAGGATGCAGGACTTTATTACAGAAGAGGGACGTTGTTGTACAGTAACGAAGAAGCAGCATTGGCAGAGAATGATCTTCGCACTGCCTGGCAATTGAACCCGAAAGAAGAATATGCTTTGCGCCTGGCCACCATTCTCAGACAAAAAAATGCCGATACTGCTATTGCCTTTTTGCAGGAAGCTTTACAAAAATTACCCGGGAGCATTGGCTTGCACGTCCTGCTGGCAAAAGGTTACGAAAGCAAAAACGAGTTGGAGAAAGCGCTGGCTATTTGCAATGATATTTTAAAAGAATATCCCGGCGAGTTAGATGCCTTGATGTTGAAGTCGGAATTGCTGAAGCAAGAAAATAAAAATAGTGAAGCACTGGCCGTGTTGGAGAAAGCGTATTCCTATGCACCCGGTGATGTTGACCTGGTGCAGCAACTGGCTTTTGAATATGCCGATTCAAAAAATCCGAAAGCATTGGCTTTATCTGATTCACTGATCAAAGCAGATGTAGAAAAACGTCATGCCGAACCTTATTATTTCAAAGGTTTGTATTACGAAAACACAGGCAACTATAAAGAAGCCATTAATTATTTTGATGAAGCTATTCAACACGACTTTAATTTTTTAGATGCTTACATGGACAAAGGCCAAACCTATT
>JAICTW010000508.1 GCA_025936195.1 Flavisolibacter sp. | reverse complement strand
AAAGGAGATAATCTAATTTTTCTTCAATGGCTGCAAAGGTTCCCCGGGGTGTAAATGTTCCTGTGTGCAATTCATAAATGATGTACTCTTCAAGAGGAATGTTGTTCCAGTTTTTATCACGCCAGTTAAACTCAGTTACATCAATTGCCTGCGATTGTTCGTGCACACCATCAGGCTGAGAAAGTGAAGCGGGATCGGGATACAGATCTTTATTATTGAGAAGAATCTTATACGGCATTCCAGGTTTTAATTGATCAGTAGTTACTGACCAATACCCAGGATTTTCTTTGTTCAGATTTATTTTTTGGTCATCAAACACTACTGCTATTTGCTCTGCAGTTGGCGACCACACCACAATCTCAGCTTCCTTATTTTTATTGAAATTAATTCCGATGGTTCTTTTGCTTACATCAATTCCTTTCATGATTCCAATGGTTCTTTCAAAACAACAACTGAACGTCCCTGTACTTTGATCGTTTCGCCTGGTGCAAATGTTTGCCCGCTTTCTTCCTCAAAAAAGTTTTCATTGGTATCAATTACTTTCAACCATGTAGTGCCAAATTCTTCTGAAGGCAATACATAAGGCAGCTCACCTTCGTATGCATTGAAGATGATGTAAAAATTATTATCAATCACCGGTTCACCT
The DNA here is from genome assembly GCA_025936195.1 of Flavisolibacter sp. The sequence continues at coordinate 2,557 of JAICTW010000508.1, read as the reverse complement.
TTGGGGCCATCGGTAGGCAATGATTTCCCATTCATAAATACGGCAAGCGATTTTGCAAAGTCCTCTTTCCAGTTCTCTTCACTCATGATAGCGCCATCCGGCAAAAACCAGGCTATATCATGCACATCTGATCCTTTGATGGGCTGACCTTTGAACCATCTTCTTCTGCAAAAGCTTGGATGTGCATGTTGGAAATGGGTGAGCTTCTGCACATAGCCGATCAGGTCCTGATCTGCCTGTTGCCAATTGATCCATGAAATTTCATTATCCTGGCAATAGGCATTGTTATTTCCACCCTGCGTTTTTCCCAACTCGTCACCCGCTACCAGCATGGGAACACCCTGCGATAAAAAAAGTGTGGTGAGAAAATTCCGTTTTTGTTTATTGCGCAAGGCAACGATGTTTTGATTGTCTGTTGGACCTTCTGCACCACAATTCCAGGAACGGTTATGCGATTCGCCATCATTATTATTTTCTCCATTGGCTTCGTTATGCTTTTCATTGTACGAAACCAAATCGTTTAGTGTAAAGCCATCATGCGCCGTAATAAAATTGATGCTTGCTGTTGGCCGCCGGTTATCGTATTCATACAAATCCGGACTGCCGGTAAACCGCAATGCAAATTCGGACAGCATGCTTTCTGCACCACGCCAGTAATCTCTCATACAATCACGGTATTTTCCATTCCATTCGGCCCAGCCCGGAGGAAAGTTTCCAACCTGGTAACCGCCTTCGCCAACGTCCCAGGGTTCTGCAATTAATTTTACCTGAGAGATCAAGGGGTCCTGGTGAATGATATCGAAGAAAGAGCCTAAGCGATCCACTTCATGAAGTTCTCTTGCTAAAGTGGATGCAAGATCAAAACGAAATCCATCTATATGCATTTCCGTGATCCAATAGCGAAGACTATCCATGATCAAACGCAACACGGAAGGCAACATGGCATTCAATGTATTTCCTGTTCCGGTGTAATCAAAATAAAAACGTTTGTCATCAGCAAGACGATAATAGGAACAATTGTCAATGCCACGGAAGGAAAGTGTAGGGCCTTTTTCATTTCCTTCTGCCGTATGATTGTACACCACATCAAGGATCACTTCGATGCCTGCTTTGTGTAATTCTTTCACCATTGTTTTGAACTCTGTTACCTGCTCGCCAAAATAATCTCCCTTTGAGTAGCGGATGTCCGGAGCAAAGAATCCAATGGTATTGTAACCCCAATAATTACTCAATCCTTTCGAACGTAAAAAGCCATCGTTCACAAAATGATGAACCGGCATGAGCTCAATGGCAGTGATACCAAGGTTTTTTAAATACTGAATAGTTACCGGATGAGCGATAGCAGAATAAGTTCCTTTAATATCGTCCGGAATATCTGGATTCAGTTGGGTTAATCCTTTTACATGGGCTTCGTAAATAATAGTTTTGTGATAAGGAATTTTTGGCGCTTTATCATTTTCCCAGTCGAATCCCGGATCAATCACAACCGACTTAGGAACATAAGGCCCGCTGTCGGTTTCGCTGAAACTCAAATCCGCCTCGGGACTATTTATATCGTAACCAAAAATGGAATCGTGCCAGTCCACCGGCCCTGCAATGGCCCTTGCATAAGGATCAATCAATAATTTATTGGGATTAAAACGATAACCGTTTTGTGGTTCGTAGGGTCCATAAACCCTGTAGCCATATAACTGTCGGGGTTTTAAGCCAGGAATATATGCATGCCAGATGCCGTTATCGAGTTCTTTTAAGCGAACCCTTTCTTCTTTGCCTGTTTTTGCATTGAAAAGGCAGAGGTCAACAGCGGTTGCATTTTCCGAATACAAAGCGAAATTGACGCCTTTGCCGTCCCACGTGGCGCCAAGCGGAAAAGGACTTCCGGGATAAACAGTCGTTCTCATTAAACTAATGAATGGATTTTTTAGTTGTGATTATCTATTATGAATATTGTGCCAGCCCCGGAGATCAAAACGGTGAAAAGGGCAATTTTAAAAGAAGAACCCTCATCACAAGATGAGGGCCGAACTATTTTTATTTATTCTCCGGCGCATCCTTTGCCGACATTTGATGAAACTCTACGACCTTACCATCTTTATTAAAAAACCAAACTTCGTTTAGGTGAACTTTTGAAACCGTGCCATCTTTGTTTGTATCAGTCTCGGTTCCCCAGATGCTGACCACCTCATGATCAGGATCATCAGGTGTTTTCAATGTTACACAGGCATCTACTTGGCTTACCACAGATGCCAGGCTGTTTCGGTAATCTTTAGAACCTTTTATAAAATTGTCTTTTCCTTTGATCATGGCACCATCGGCAAGCGTTGCTACCAAGTCATCTGCAAACAGATCTGCTGCTTTGTCAAGCATGTTATTATCGAAATATTTCCAGAGCCATAAAATTTTTTGCGCAAGGGCATTATCTCCAATTGTAATGTTGGTGGCTCCTACTTTGTACGGCTGATCCAAATTTTCATTTTTTACTTGCTTTACATTTTCTTTCTGTGCAATTGCTGTAAAGGCCAGCAAGGAGAATAAGACAACTGTGGCAAGAGTCTTT
>JAICTW010000577.1 GCA_025936195.1 Flavisolibacter sp. | reverse complement strand
CTTGTTTCTCTTGCAGTCATTTCTGCACTGCTATTTAGCTGCGGGCCTAAAATTTATCAGTCGTCAAATTTTTCATCGGCATTGGCAAAGCACAAAACAGTAGCCATTTTACCGGCGGAAGTAAACATGCAACTTCGCCCAAACGAAGCCAAAAAAGTTACACCGGAACAATTGAATGATCTTGCTTCCAAAACCGGTTACGATATCCAGGAAAAAATGTACGGATGGTTTTTGAGAAGACAGGACAAATATGATTACACAGTTAAGTTCCAGGATGTAACTAAAACCAATTCGCTTTTAAAAGATGCAGGCGTTAGCTATGCCGACTTAAAAACTACTGACAGGTCAAAACTGGCAAAAATATTAGGCGTGGATGCTGTGCTGCAGGACCATACTACTATGGAAAAGCCTATGTCCGACGGGGCTGCCATTGCTGTAGGACTTTTAGCAGGTGCATGGGGCGCTACCAACAAAGTGCAAACAACTATCAACATACACGATGGTGCTTCAGGCGATCTTCTTTGGAAATATGATTATCAGGCATCGGGTTCTGTTGGATCTTCTTCCACTCAATTGGTGGATGCTTTAATGAGGAATGCTTCAAAGAAGTTCCCTTATTCATCCAAATAGTGGTATGATAATTTATGTAAAAGGGTTGGGCAATTGCTCAACCTTTTTCTTTTAAAATAAGTCTGAGGCATTTTCCTTAATCTTTGGTAAATTCGGAATCAAATCAAAAGCTATGGTCAGAATTACAGAATTTAAACAAGGCGACATTGTTCGCGTAATGGATGCCGGCATTGAAAGAGTTGGTGTAGTAACCGACATTACCCGTGAAGACAATATGGTTTGTGTGGATACCGGTGTTCAGGAATTTTGGTTCGCACCGGAGGATATTGCTCCCATTCCCTTAACAGAAGAGCAGTTGATCAACACACTGGGCTTTGAAAAAGAAAGCACCCCTGAGGGCGACAAATACAAGAAACAAGCTTTCCGGGTAGTGGTTCATGATCCGGGAAATTATACCAATCTTGATATTTGGTACCGCGAAGACCACCGGCATTTCAACCATGACATCTATGTTCACGAACTGCAGAATCACCATCTGCAAATGACCAAAGTGCCGTTGGAAGCAACGGTTGTGCGTTCAAACTCTTAATTTTTTTGAAATATTTTGATATTTGTCCCGCCAACAAGCGGGATTTTTCTTTTTCTACTTGTTTCCCCATATCTTTGCGCTCCCAAATTCTGTATGTCGAAACAGCCATTAATTAAACAGGACGGAACTATTGTAGAAGCCCTTTCGAATGCTATGTTCAGGGTGAAACTGGAAAACGGACACGAAATTTTGGCTACCATCTCAGGAAAAATGAGAATGCACTACATACGGATTTTGCCGGGAGATAAAGTAGGCGTGGAAATGAGCCCTTATGATTTAAGCAGAGGCCGCATCATTTTCCGCTATAAATAAGATTTGAAATTTCTAATTTCTGATTTCAGTAATTAGAAACCAGAAATAATAAATCAGAAATTTTTTATGAAAGTTAGAGCAGCCATTAAAAAAAGAAGCGCCGACTGCAAGATTGTACGTCGCAAGGGAAGACTTTATGTGATCAACAAAAAGAATCCCCGCTTCAAGCAAAGACAAGGATAATTAAATTGTAAAAAGTAAACTGTAAATAAATTATGGCTCGTATTGCCGGCGTTGACTTACCAAAAAACAAAAGGGGCGAAATCGGTCTTACCTATATCTATGGTATTGGCCCAGCTACTGCCCGCTACATTCTTGACAAAAACGGTATTGACCGCAGCAAGAAAGTAAATGAATGGAATGATGAAGACCTGAATGCCATCCGTAACACCATCACCGAAGAATTGAAGGTGGAAGGTGCTTTGCGTTCAGAAGTGCAAATGAGCATCAAGCGTTTGCTGGATATTGCTTGTTACCGTGGTCTTCGCCATCGTAAGGGATTGCCGGTAAGAGGCCAGCGCACAAAAACCAACAGCCGTACACGTAAAGGAAAGCGTAAAACAGTTGCAGGTAAAAAGAAAGCACCGAAGAAATAAGATTGTAGAGACGCAAAATTTTGCGTCTCTACCTTGTTTAGATGCACCGATTTCACTGAATCAATTACGGATACCAGGTGCAGGAGGAGGGTTGGTTCAGGTTTCCCGCTGAGACGGGAGATAAAACAAAAACAAAGATTACCTAAGTAAAATGGCAAAAGCACAAGCAGGCGGCAAAGGACAACAACAAAGTGCAAAAGCAGCCGCAAAAAAAAGAATTGTAAAGTGGACGCCTATGGCGATGCCCACATCAATGCTACTTTCAATAACCTTATTGTTAGCATTACCAACAAACAAGGACAAGTTATTTCCTGGTCAAGTGCCGGTAAAATGGGATTCAAAGGTTCTAAAAAGAACACTCCCTATGCTGCGCAACTGGCTTCTTCCGATGCTGCTAAAGTAGCATTGGATGCAGGTGTAAAAAGAGTGGATGTTTTTGTGAAAGGTCCTGGTGCCGGAAGGGAAGGCGCTATCAGAGCTTTGGCTCAATCAGGTATTGAAGTAACACAAATTAAGGACGTAACTCCATTGCCTCATAATGGTTGCCGTCCTCCTAAGAAGAGAAGAGTTTAAAAATGTCTGATGTCAGATGTCTGGTTTGTGGATTTACATCAGACATCAAAAAATCGGACATCAGCGATAGACATACATAGCCAAGCGCTATTCATTTATAAAAAGGGTGCTTCATTAATTTTTATCGCTTTCAACGATGAACGCACCGGTTTCTAAAAAGCGGAAATGAATAAAAAACTATGGCACGTTACAATGGTCCCAAGACCAAGATCTCCCGTATTTTCGGT
>JAICTW010000407.1 GCA_025936195.1 Flavisolibacter sp. | reverse complement strand
CTTTAACATATTATTATTCGGAGAACTGGATTGCAGGAAGTTATTATGTGGCAAATATTATTTCGGCTTTAAATACACTCAATGATGATCAAAAGCCCGAATTATTTATCATTTATAATTCAAACTTTTTTCAAATGCAACCAACCAACAGCATCATTGAATACACACTAATCGCCAGCGAATTTGACTGGGAATTAAGACCCGGCAAAATTATTCGCGCCTGGGGCTTTAACCAGCAACTTCCCGGCCCTGTTTTAAAGGCAAAACAAGGGGATACACTCGTCGTGAACGTTATCAATAATCTTCCGGAAGCAACCCTCATTCACTGGCATGGCATCCGCCTCCCGGCCACTATGGATGGTACAGGTGAAGTTCAAAAGCCTATTGAGCCCGGTGAAACATTTACCTATCGCTTTGTGTTGCCTGATGCAGGTACCTTCTGGTATCATTCTCATCAGAATGAGACCGTGCAGATGGAAAGGGGTATGTATGGCGGTATAGTAATAGAAGCAAAGAATGACCCGGTGGTGGATAATGACCGGATATTATTGATTGACGATATGACGCTTACGAAAAATAACAGCTTTAAGAACCGTGGAGCAGCAGGCCGCTGGATGGAAAGGCATGATGGGAGAGAGGGCGAAACGCTCCTGGTGAATGGTAAAGAGTCTTTAACGCTTCACATGAATGCCGGACATGTTGAAAGATGGCGCCTCGTAAATTCGGCCAGTGCGCGGTATTTCAGGTTAAGTCTCAATGGTAAACCTTTTAAAGTAATTGCGACCGACGGTGGTTTACTGGAGTGCCCAAGAGAGGAAACGGAATTATTAATTACCCCCGGCGAACGCTTTGATATCCTGGTAGGGCCTTTTAATGAAGGTGAAATTTTTCAAATTGAAACGCTTCCCTACAACCGGGTCACTTTTGGAAGACCTAAAAAACACAAATATGCTACCGTACATGTAATGGCTGAACAAAAATCCAAAGCCCTTGTACCGGATAAATTTGACGAAATACCCGTACTTGCCCCACAAAATGCAGCGGTTAACCGTACGGTTAAAATGTCAGTAGTGCCCAGCCTGAAGCGGGGGATTGACTTCGTAGTAAACGGAGAAAGGCATTGTAATGACAAGCCCGTAATGGTAGGTGATTTACAGGTGTGGGAAGTAATGAATACAAGCCTGATGGATCATCCTTTTCATTTGCACGGATTTTTCTTCCAGGTGCTGGAAGAAAACGGCGAGGCACCGGCATACAAGGCATGGAAAGATACTTACAATTTAAAGCCGAAAAGCAGGGTCAAAATTGCATGGATGCCTGATAACCGCCCGGGGCGTTGGATGTATCATTGCCATATCCTGGAGCACCATGCTGCCGGAATGATGGCTCATTTTGAAGTGGTGGATCCTGCACGCCAGGATGAAAGGCTGCCCAAATCCGTTCACAGTTGCCACGCTTAATTTAATAATCTTAAAACGAATCTCATGCAAATTGTTATTTTATTATACAAAGGATTTACGGCACTGGATGTCGTGGGCGCCTACGAAATTCTCTGTCGTTTGCCGCAGGCAAAAGTAAAATTTGCTGCAAAGGAAAAGGGAGTAATTGAAAGTGAATATGAAGCGATGAAAATGGTAGCCGGTTACAGGCTTGACGAAATTCAGAAAGCGGACATCCTGCTCATACCTGGTTCTACCTACGCCTTCATGCAGGTTGCGAAAGATAAAGAAACCCTTGAGCACATTTGCCGTATTGACACGACAACGAAATGGACAACGAGTGTTTGTACCGGTGCTGTTATCCTGGCCGCAGCGGGGCTTTTGAAGGGAAAGAGCGCCACCACCCATTGGGCAGTGATGGAAAAATTACCGGCCTTTGGAGCTTTGCCTGTTTCAGAACGATACGTGCAGGACGGCAAAATAATTACCGCCGCCGGGGTAAGCGCCGGAATCGATATGGCATTGTTCTTAACAAAAATGATTACGGACGATGAGCAATCAAAGATGGTGCAACTGGTGACAGAATATTATCCCGAACCGCCAACAGGCATTGCCAAATTGAACCTGGTATCAAAAGAGGTTAAGGAAAAAGCAGGCGCATTTTTAAGAACGGAAATTATAAAAATGAGTGGAGCCGAAGCTGTTTTGAGTTAATATCGAAAGTTTGTTATATGCCTGCCTTTCACTATGGCAGGCATTTTTCATTTTGAATACAGTCTGAAAAAAATGGAAGCAAAAGAATCCATCCTGGAGCAGATAAAAAGTAATTTTATTTCAAGCTGTTGCTCATCGTACCCGGCATGTTGTACCAGCACACAATTGTTCAGCGGCTCAAATGATTGCATCAATCCTGGAATTATATAAATCTCTCTGTTCAAATTGTAACGATACACTTTTCTGCCCCGATAACTTTGCATTATTAATTCACATACATAAAATTGTTTAAAAAATGGAAACAACAACTAAAAAATGCAATTGCGGCAACGCTGGTTGCTCTTGCGGCGACAATTGCCCCGGGGCTAATTGCACTTGCGGATGTACAATCTGCGCTTAAAAAATCAACCGGGAGAAGCAAGTCTTTTCCCGGTTTTTATTTTCTAAATCCTATAACTATAATTATGTCACTCTACACTTTTTCAGGTAAAACATCACTGCCCTCAATAGCATCCATTCCAGGATTAACTATTAAAGAATCAAATAATGTGGATATGCTTTCCGCGATGGCCGGCATCACGCCAGAGGAAGTTGGTAAGCGCATGTCGGATGATCACCTTGCATTCATAGCCTTTATGAATAACAGTCCTGCTGCATTTGGCTGGATGGCCACCGGCACCGCATTCATCGGTGAGCTTAATCATGAAATGATACTTCCTGTAAGAAACCGTTACTTGTGGAATTTCCGCACATTGGAACAATTTCGCGGCAGGGGCATATACCCGGTGCTTCTTCAATATATCATCCGCCATGAAGAAAAGCGGGCCGATACGTTTTGGATTATTCATGCACCTGAAAACAAGTCTTCGCTAAAAGGCATTCAGAAAGCAGGATTTGAATTTGCCGGTAAATTGTATAAAAGAAGCGGTATCACAACTATTGAGTCTACAGCCCAATCAATTTCTCTCAGGCAGCAGTTAGCGGAAATGGATATCACTATTTCAGCAAAAGATCCGGCCTCCTGCTGGAACTGCAGCAGTCCTTATTTAAAAAAACGTTCCAATGAGTGTTGCTGTAGTAAAGAAGGCAATGATTGCATTGATAATCACCTAACTTCCTTTTCTTACTTTACAAATTAGTGAAGAAAAAGCAAGCATGCAGTTGTTATGTCACTCATTATTTTCTATGTCTCATTTGTATGGATAAGAACATCGATTCTGACAACTACAAAGTCATTACTCCCCAGTCGTTTCTTTTTCTATCATCTTTCTGATAAGTTATCAATGGTGTGTTATTTTGTTTATGCCCTCAGTAAACGGACAAATAATTACATTTTATATCTTATCGAATCACTCTGCAAGCCATTACCGGCGGCGAATTTTACACCATCCACCACTAATCCTCAGCCAATAAAAAAGGTCAATTCCCTGAAGAAGAACTGGCCGTTTTATTAACTATGTGTGTAGCACCATCAAAGGGCTGATACCAGGCAAAAAGTATTGGTTCAGGACTTATGTACTCGGTAGAAAAGGCCAGCAGGTGATGGACGATATGTTGCTGAGCCCTTATGCGCAGTAGGTGCTACACACATAGTTAATAAAACGGCCAGTTCTTCTT
>JAICTW010000173.1 GCA_025936195.1 Flavisolibacter sp. | reverse complement strand
CTTGCAAAGACGTGAGTTTACTCAACAGTTCTTCGCTCCACGGAAAGGTTTCTTCATTAAATGACGTTTGGTGTTGAAGAAGATAATTCCGCAATTCTTTTATGCCATTCTCTTCCTTTCTGAAATCAAATAAGGAAGAAAGAACTTTTTCCTGATAAGCTTTTTTTGCCTGCATCAATTCCTGTTTAAGGTCTTCGGGCGGCAAACTCTTTTTAGTGAATTGCACAATACGATCATCGGCAAATAGCGCATTAGAGTTAATACGGCTGTGAAGCACCAATCCGTCTAGGTTGGTACAACGGCTTAAGGCAACATAAACCTGACCCGGAGCAAATGCCCTACCCGCATCAATTACCGCCTTTTCAAACGTTAGTCCCTGGCTTTTGTGAATGGTAATAGCCCATGCTAGTCGCAAAGGATATTGACTGAACGACCCCAGCACATCTTCATTCAACTGCCTTGTTGTTTTATCAAGTGCATAGCGGATGTTCTCCCATTTTTCTTTTCCCACTTCAATAACGGCCGGCTCATTCTTGCATTGGACAAGAATCTTATCCTCCTTCAACTCAGTTACCACGCCGATTTTTCCATTGAAATACCGTTTGGCTTTGTCGGTATCATTCTTAATGAACATCACCTGCGCACCTGCTTTCAATTGCAGCACTTCATCTGCAGGAAACGCAGTTGAAGGAAAATCATCTTTCACTTCTGCTTTGTAGGCAAACAGTTTACCGGAGAGTTTAGCCAGTTCACTAGCATTGATCTCTCTTGCCTTTTCATTATGAGTGGTCAACAGAATATAACCATTCGAAGCTTCACCAAAGAAGCCGGGTTCGTAACGATCATGCAAAGCATTTAAATGTTCCTCATCCATTTCATTGTTACGCACCTTGTTCAATAGTTGAATAAATTTCTCTTCCGTTTGCCGGTAGATCTTGCTAAATTCAATATAAACCGGTGGCTCTTCTTTCATTACATGGCTGTCAAAAAAATAAGGACTGCTGTAGTACTCACGCAAAAGATTCCACTCTTGCTCTTTTACTACCGGAGGTAATTGGAACATATCGCCAATGAACAAGACCTGCACACCCCCAAACCTTTCCGAATGACGATAGCGAACGTGACGAAGGATCAGATCAATAGCGTCCAGCACATCGCAGCGCACCATGCTGATTTCATCAATGATCAGCAACTCCAATTCCTGAATAACTTTTCTTCTTTCATTGTTCAAACGAAGGCGGCTAAGCAGGGTCTGTCTATTTCTCACTTCATCACTTCTTCCACCGAAGCTCCGGGCCTCGGGAATAAATGGTGAGAAAGGCAATTGAAAAAAAGAATGTATAGTTACGCCGCCGGCATTAATGGCGGCCACTCCGGTCGGTGCAACAACTGCAATTTGCTTGGGACAATTTTCCCTGATGTATTTCAAAAAGGTAGTCTTGCCTGTACCGGCTTTCCCTGTCAGGAAAATATGTTTTGAAGTGTGATTGACAAGATCAGAGGCAAGAGTAAATAATATATTAGAAGAGTCTATTTTTTGCATGTATTCTGTGTCCATAAAAATAGCTTAAATAGCGATGCAGCAAGGCTTTTGTAAAATGAATTAAGATGATTTTAAACACCGCCCATATCTCTCTTCATCATGAAGAACAAAAGCTTATTGCACCTGTAAGAATATAACGCAGAAAAGCTGGTGATGAAGAACCCATCACCAGCACAAGAGGAAACAATGAACACTACTTAGAGGTCTTTTCACCCAACATCAACAGCTCATTTACATGAACCTCTGTAAAGTGCTTTTTATTGCCGTCCTTATCGCTATAGCTGCCGCTTGTGAGCTTGCCTTCGATAGCTACTTCCGATCCTTTGGCTAAATATTTTTCTACAATCTCAGCAACTTTGCCCCAGGCAACCAGATTATGCCATTGTGTTTCTTTGATCTTTTCTCCTTTTGCATTGCGATAAGTTTCGCTGGTAGCAAGACTGAACTTTGCCATTTTTTTGCCGCCGTCGAATGTTTTGATCTCAGGATTTTGTCCCAAATTACCAATCAACTGAACTTTGTTTTTAAGTGCATACATAACTTTAAGTTTTACTTTTTTAAATATTGTTATCTCAGTCAACCTTGTTTGCGATTGACGGAACAAAGATGTACTTACTAAAAAGCCGCAGTCGGTTATTAGTCGTATGTTTTCGGATATAACCGTTTGTAGTCGTTTGTACACGGATAGAGAATTGATTAACTTGTAGAAAAGATTTTCATGCTCCAGGCCACTGCTACCAAAAAATGTCTTTACTGCGATAAAACCCTGAATGGACGAGCCGACAAAAAATTTTGTAATGACTATTGTCGCAATGCTTACAACAATCAATTGAAATCAGCCAATGGCCCAATTGTAAGAAATATCAACAATGCCTTAATTAAGAACCGCCGAATTTTGGAAACGATGCTTGGTGAAGAGAAGATGGCAAAGCAACCAAAGGAAAGGTTTTTAAATCAGGGTTTTAGTTTCAAATACTTTACCCATAATTATACGAACCAAAAAGGAGACACTTATGTGTTTTGTTATGAGTATGGGTATTTGTCGCTGGGGCATGATTGGTTTTTGATTGTGAGAAGAAAGGCAGATAGTTGAGGATTATGGGTACCATAAAGAAAAAACCCTCCTTCGAGGGTTTCAATAAATTTGTCAGGATGAGGGCTGCATTCAAAGGATGTTACTGCGAACTCTCGAAAGAAGCTGCCAATTAAGGAGGCCTGGAAACCATAAAAAATCGAAAGCCTTAAATTAGCGGTATGGTCTGTTTCAAAAATCTGCTTTTTTTGTCAGTACTGTTATTGTCTGGAATAATTGTACTAGCTCAAACCAAAACGGTACATGCGGAAAATGTAGCCGGTAAATTGATAAAAGATGATCACGCCGCCAGCTATATTCATAGCTTCAAAGAGTTGTCCGGCACCAGGGCTTCTTCTTTGGAAAAGACCATCAATAAAATATATGCTGAATTATACCGTTTACCACAACTGAACCCTCCAAGGGGGTTTGATGCAGAGCCGCATATTGTAATCAACCGCCTTTCGCTGAGCCATAAAGAATCTGTGCCTTTTTCAGAGATTGTTTGCTACTTCAGATACTTAGTGCATGACCGGCAAACCGGCAAACTAAAAAAATCGCAGGATGGAACCGATTTTTATCTTGAGCTCAATTCCTTCGATCGTTTTTTTGACCAGTTAGGAAACTTCTGGAGTGAATGCTACAAGGTGAATTTCCCTTTGTTTTTTGAGCAATTGCCGGTAACCGATTCCACAGCAGATTATATAGAGATTAATTTCAAAAATTATGGTTTCCCCTATGTTTCCAATAATGTGCCCAATTCGCCAATCCGGATTATCAAAGCAAACAGCAAGCCTCTGCTGATCCCGTTAACACGCAAAGAATTTTTACAATTCCTCATTGCACGAAATAACTACCGCATTAAAGATGATGAAACACAAATTGTGGATGAGAAGAAGGAAATTGTAGAAACACGAAAAAACAGTTCTGATCCGCTTTATCAATCTGTGAAGGAAACATTGCAAAAAGCAGTAGTTACAATGGAAGACCAGATAAAAAAACTGGAAGCGGAAAAAGAAGTCTTCCGACAAAAAATAACACATTTACAGCAGACAATAAATGCCATGTCGCCATCGGAAGCAACTGCACCCGCCCGGTTAGATTACAATAAACGGAGTGACGAATTCGGAGGCTTTGAACAATTGGTGCCTTCGGGTCAGAAAGAAGGAGTTATGCTGACCAGGATAAATCCCGGATATTACAACAAATCTTCTAATTCACCTCTGGTGCAACTGATCACTGTTTATTATAGCTGGCCTACAATGGCTTTTGAAACAGACCTGGATTATCTCCAGCAAGCAACAATAAATATTTTCAATGGTCTCGACTATCACCAACTGAAAGAAAGCATGCAATAGCACAGGATGGCTTGAAAGGATAACGTTTCTTCGGCCTTGTATAACCCTGCGATCACCCGCTAAAATTATATCCGCGGTGCTCAACAATTAGGATAACCGGTCGAAATCCGTTTTTTTCTTTTGAAGGTCTGCTACCAAATCGCTTAACTTTATTGGAACAAAAACTTTTAGCAACGAAACTACAATCGCCATGAAAAGAATAACCATCATGCAAAGCCTTATTCTGGCAGTAGCCGGAATGCTTCTGTCTTCTTCTGTTTGGGCACAGGGTAATCCACCTGCCAGTCCTGCCGCAACGGCAACCGGCAAGGTGCACGGAGCCACTATTACTATTGATTACAGCAGTCCCGGAGTAAAAGGAAGAAAGATCTGGGGCGAACTGGTTCCCTACGATAAAGTTTGGAGGGCAGGCGCCAACAAGGCTACTGTATTTCAAACAGACAAGGATATTAAAGTAGAAGGGAAATCTTTGCCTGCCGGAAAATATAGCCTGTATGCAATTCCCGGTGAAAAGGAATGGACAATCATTTTTAATTCTGAAACAGGCCAGTGGGGAATTAAAAGAGATGGTTCCACTACAGAAGATCCCGCAAAAGATGTAGTGCGTGTAAATGTAAAACCTAAAAAATCAAAAAGCTTTAATGAACGAATGGCTTACTTGATCAATGATGATGGATTTGCATTGGTTTGGGAAAATCTGGAAGTGCCGGTAAAAATAAAATAATTTAAAGTGGTTAAAAGAGTAAGCCTCACACTTAGTGTGCGGCTTTTTTGTTTTTCTGTAACAGGCTTCGGCTCTGCATTCTATTGTGCTGGTAAAACGCTATAGAACTTTGAAACGTGATTAAAAAATGATAAGCAATCCTCTACATAAAATCAATTCACAGTAAAGAAAAAACCCTCTTGCGAGGGTTCAATATTTTGTCAGGAGGATTCGCTTCAAAGGGATAGATTATAGTTTTGCCCGACAGATTTTTACATAAGACCTGGATTTAAAATTTGGTTTTCAAGGATTAGTGATCTTTCTTCGAATACTGGATTGGTTTTCCGGACGATTGGGTTTTCTTTTGGTTTTTTCTTAGGAGTTGGCCCCGATAACTATCGGGATGGTTTTTCAGAATGGATCGTTTTTCTTCGGAGTTGGATTGGTTTTTCTTAGTTGCTGATACAAATTTGTACTGTTTTGTTTCCCAATGGAAATCTGTTCGATAAACGTTAGCAGACATCCGATGAACGTTGGAAAATTCTTGATCGTCCGTAGCCGCAGTTTAAGGGAGCATTCCTTATAAAGGCTATGAAAGCGTCTATTTCATACTATTACCATGCATCAGCCATAGGACAGCATGGGCTTTGATAAGGGAGAGCCAGCCGACCAACCCGGGATTCTGCCATTCCTGATAAACCTTCACAGATTCCACATATAAGAGGAAGAATCGAAAGAAATAAACAAGCTTTCTATTTCTGCACTTCTATCGGCGCTGTCCATTTGAATGAATCCCATTCCATCACAAGCACACCATTACTTGCATTGTTGGACACTATAGAAATTGTAAACTGTTCCACCGGGATAGAAACGATTTCTGAAATCATCCTCGCCGTGCCCAGGTTCATCGAGCTACGGTACTCCGTTCCCCATTGTCCGAACTGTTTGTTCACAATGAGATCAACTCCGTTGGTATATGGAACCGTCCACAAAGTGTAGGTTCCGGCAGGCACTTGCAATCCTGCCAACTTTATCGGTGCTGAGGTGGTAAACTGCGTTGCCGCATTCGCCCCGGTACGCCATACATGGTCATAAGGTATTACATCACCCAACAAGCCGCGTCCCCGCATCAATGGCCTGCCATAATCAACAGTGAATACCGCATTACTAATTTGTGTGTGAACGGTGTCGCGAACACTCAATGATTTGACATTGCCGTTTTTTGCTTCGGTGAGAGTAAACCGGTCAGCGATAGTTTTTATATCCGGCAAATTGTTAAGCCGTTTTACCTGCACTTTGTAGGTGGTTCGGTTGCCTGAATAAGTTAACAGATGATAGCTGGAATCCATTGTTGCTTCTCCTGTTCCGGAAAGCCAGTCGTGTGTAATTTCTGCCTTGTCGCCGTCCACAATTTTTACGGTGGCATGGCCTAATGGAAAGTGGTCGAACTCACGGTCAATATAAAACTGCCGTAGCTTCACCGAAGTGCCGGGCTTCGATGCTGCCTGCTTCATAGCGGCGGCAAAATACAATTCATAAAGACTGTACATCTGCGGCACGTGTGCCACTACAGGACTTCCATCTGAAGTAAAATCACGGCTTACGGTACCGGTACTATCTGTTTTGCTAAGGTGAACTTTATTGTTG
>JAICTW010000254.1 GCA_025936195.1 Flavisolibacter sp. | reverse complement strand
ATGATGGCCTTTGATGAATGTCCGCCTGCGAATTCGGAGTATAAATATGCATTGGAATCCATGAAGCTTACGCATCGCTGGCTGGACAGGTGTGTGGACCATTTTAATTCTACTCCTGATAAATATGGTCACACGCAAAATTTATTTCCCATTGTTCAGGGTGCGGTTTATCATGATCTGCGAAAAGAATCCTGCGAATACATTGCTTCAAAAAACATGACAGGCAATGCTATTGGCGGGCTGAGTGTTGGCGAAACCGAAACCGTGATGTATGAGATCTGCCAGTTGTGTTGTGAAAATTTGCCGAAGGATAAACCTCGTTATTTGATGGGCGTGGGTACGCCATGGAATATTTTAGAATGCATTGCACTGGGTGTTGACATGTTTGATTGTGTGATGCCCACCCGCAATGGCCGCAATGCCATGTTGTTTACAACAAAAGGGATTATCAATATTGATAATAAAAAATGGGAAAAAGATTTTTCTCCCATTGATGACGGATTGGATTGCGAAACAAGTCATTACTATAGCAAGGCTTATGTGCGGCATTTATTTAAAGCCGGAGAAATTTTGGGTTTGACGATTGCTTCTATTCAAAATCTTGCTTTTTATTTATGGTTGGTGAAGGAAGCAAGAAAACATATTTTGGAAGGAGATTTTGTTAGCTGGAAGAAGGAAATGGTAGAGGTTTTGAAAAAGAGATTATAATTATTGGCAAAATAAAACCTGGTTATGGAGGTTTATTACATCAACACTTATGACATAACAGATATGGAAGAATTCCAGAAGTATCCACCGGGAGTGAGACCCTTGTTACAGAAGTACGGTGCTGAAGTAATTGCTATGGACACTCAGCCTGTTTGTTTGGAAGGCACCGCGAGAATGATGAATGCTATTATAAAATTTCCTTCGGAAGAAGCAGCTTTAAATTGTTATAGCGATCCGGGGTATCAACCGGTAAAACAGATAAGGCTAAATTCCACAAAGAATTGTACAATGATACTGGTAAGAGAGTTTAAAAGGTAGTTTACTTCGCCTGGAGCAAATCTTCACAACTCTTTTCCCAATTATATCCTTATTTCGCTGCACCATGTTCACAAAAATTGATTGGTACATACTCAAAAAATTCTTCACCACCTTTTTATTTTGCATGCTGTTGTTTACAGTCATTGCAGTGGCGGTGGACAGCAGTGAGCATACTGATGATTTTGTGAAATCGAAACTGAGTACTATTGAAATCATCAAACAATACTATGTTGGTTTTATTCCATGGATCTGGGGATTGCTTTATCCTCTTTTTGTTTTCATTGCCGTTATTTTCTTCACCAGTAAAATGGCTATCAAGTCGGAAGTAGTGGCCATTATTGCAAGCGGCACTACTTACAATCGCTGGCTGCGGCCTTATTTAATTGCCGGGCTCATTTTCGCAACCGGCTTATGGTTTGCCAATCGCTACGGTATTCCAAAAGCAACCGGATTGCTGAATGCTTTCAAAGCAAAATATATTGACAGTCCAACAGGTGGCAACGATGAGGGCCGTTGTACTACCTGTTTTTATAAAAGAGTAGATTCCATTACCTATGTGGGCATCAGGTATTTTGATACCACTACAAAATCTTCTTCTTCATTTTTTTTAGAGAAAGTTCGTAATGGCAAAGTGTTTTATAATCTTCGTGCGCAACGAATGGAGTGGGATACTGCAAAAAAGAACTGGAAACTCATTAGTGTTACCGAACGAACAATAGACAGTACAAAGGAAACACTTCGCCAGTTGCCTTCTATGAATATTAATCTCAATCTGAAGCCCCGCGATCTCACCAATGATGAATACCTGAAAGACAAACTCGCTACTCCCGAATTAAATGACTTCATCAATAAGGAAAAACTGAGAGGAAGAGAAGGGTTGGAAGCATTTGAAGTGGAAGCATATCGCCGTTCGGCAACACCATTTACCGTTTTACTATTAACGTTGATCGGTGCCATCATTGCCGGAAGAAAAACCCGTGGTGGCAGTGGTTTGCATTTGGCACTTGGTATAATCATCGCTGCTTTGTTCATTTTATCTGACCGCTTTTCAACCGTGTTTTCAATACAGGGAGATTTACCTCCGTTGTTAGCAGCATGGTTGCCTAATATTGTATTCAGTACGGTTGCAATCTATCTATACATGAAAGCACCGAAGTAACAGGCATATTTCTTCAATTTTTTCTTGCCGCCTTCATTCAATAACTTTACGCTTTTCAAACGATCACCCTCTATATAAAATTTATAAAATGGGAATTATTAAGGACAGGTTTAAAGAAAAAGGCGATGCGCTTGCTTCCGAAATAAAGGAACTGCTAAAAGAACACGGAAATAAAATCATTGGTGAGGTACATCTCTCTCAAATTTACCAGGGAATGCGCGGCATTACAGGATTGGTTACAGAAACGTCCTTGCTGGATGCGCAGGATGGTATTCGCTTTCGCGGATATTCTATTCCCGAATTGCAGGAAAAATTACCCAAGGCCGAAGGCGGCAACGAGCCACTCCCCGAAGGGTTGTTTTATTTAATGCTGGTTGGTGAATTGCCGACCGACGAAGATGTGCAACATGTAACTTCTGTTTGGCAACGCCGCAGTCATGTGCCCAATCATGTTTTTGCCACTATTGAAGCATTGCCTGTCAATACACATCCGATGACGCAGTTTGTTGTGGCCATTATGGCTTTGCAAACCCAAAGTCAGTTTGCCAAACGTTATGCTGCCGGCATGAGCAAGAAAGATTATTGGGATGTTGTTTTTGACGATGCTATGGATTTGATTGCACGATTACCCCGGATAGCTGCTTACATCTATCGTAGAAAATATAAAAACGGAGATCATATTCAGCCGGATGGCCTGCTGGACTGGGCTGGCAATTTTGCCCACATGATGGGATATGAAGACGATAGCTTTAAAGAGCTCATGCGTTTGTACATGACCATTCATGCGGATCATGAAGGTGGCAATGTATCGGCACACACTACTCATTTGGTGGGTTCGGCACTGAGCGATCCGTATTTAAGTCTGGCTGCTGGTATGAATGGATTGGCAGGTCCGCTGCACGGACTGGCCAACCAGGAAGTGATCAAGTGGATCTTTGAAATGCGTGAAGAATTAAAAACGGAATTACCCGGCAGCGATCAAATTGCAGAATACGTAAAGAAAACATTGAGTGAAGGCAAAGTGGTTCCCGGTTATGGTCATGCTGTATTGCGCAGAACCGATCCAAGGTTTACTGCCCAAATGGAATTTGGAAAGAAACACATGCCTGATGATCCATTGGTGCAAACGGTTTGGAACATTTATGAAACGGTTCCTCCAATCTTACAATCACTGGGAAAAATAAAAAATCCCTGGCCCAATGTGGATGCGCATAGTGGGGCATTGTTGGTACACTACGGAATGGTGGAGTATGAATTTTATACGGTGTTGTTTGGAGTAAGCCGTTCTCTGGGTGTGCTGGCAGGCTTATGCTGGGATCGTATTTTAAATTTCCCTCTCGAACGTCCGAAGTCTGTTTCTACCCGTTTGGTGAAGAAATGGCTGAAGGGCGAGGATGAGATTTGGGGGGATTGAAACCCCCTGTCCCCCTGAAGGGGAGACTTAGGTCTGAGATGCTTTTCTTTTTCATTTCTCTTTAAAGCACAACGTTTTTCTTTTCCATTGAACAATGCTTAGAGAAAGCTAATTACTAATGAAAAGAAAGATGTTCTTTGGTGAAGATTGTCCATTTACAAAGAGGAAGAAGTAAAACAAAATAACGAGATAAGACAAAAGCAATTATCGCAAGAAGGATTAATCTTTCTACGACTCTCCACTGAGGAGACAAAACTGAAATCAGAAGAAGTAATCCGCAGAATAGAACTTACCTTAAAGAAATGCTGCAATCAGTAAAGACACTAAAGCCTAAGTCTCACCTTTAGGGGAAAGGGGGAGTGCCTTAAAAGAAATTATCCAGCGATTTCAAACTGATCGGCTTTTCCCAAACTGTAAGTTTTGCTCCGTCTAATTCGGAGGGCATGGTAGGACGAAAAGCGCTGATCAAGTGAAACTGTATATTAGGATATTTTTGATATAATTCGGGCAATTTATCCCAGCCCAATCCGTCCGGAAGATTATAATCAATAAACAAATAATCGGGAACAATTTCATTGAGGCGGGACATTCCATCGCTTAAAGTGTGGGCAATATACACTTCGTAGTTTTTACGGAGGAAATATGTCTTCATTAAAAGACAGAGGTCCACTTCGTCATCAATGATTAAAACCTTTTTGCGAGCCATCATATCATCAGCAATTCATTAGTTCCTTTAATTATCATACCAAACTCATAGTTCCGGTTGATTGTCGTCAGGGTAAAATTAGGTATTGATGTATATTTTTCTGCATCGAATTTCAATATTCTTCTAAAGCCATAGCAGTCCGGTTTGGTATGATTATTTAAAAGGTAAATAATAATTGCTCATTTTTAAATAGTGTATTATGACTACAACAACAAAAGTTGTCCTTGGACTGGTAGGAGCTGCGGCTGCCGGAGTAATCGTTGGTCTTATGATTGCACCTGAGAAGGGATCTGACATGAGGAAAATGGTTGGTGATACAGCAGGTGATTGGGCTGGTCGTTTGTCTGATCTGTTTACAAGTGCAAAAAGCGAGGCTGATAATCTTGGCAGTAAAGGCGCTAAAATGGCTTCAGATGCAGCTAACAAATTCAACAATGTAAAAGAGTCTTACAGTTAATTCCTACCGCATTGCAGGCCTTTGGGCCTGCTTTTCTTTTTATCTTTAAAGAAAGTCATTGTTCATGCAAGAAGAAGTAAAGCAGCCAAAAGAAGATCTTAAAACCAAGATAAACCGTCTTAAGGAGCATGTTGGTGAATATGTAAATGCGTTTACACAATTAGCCAAAGCCAAAGCTGTTCGCGGAGCCTCTGTTGCCACTGCGGGAATTGTTGTTGGTGTTACAGCATTTTTCTTTGGTTTCTTTTTTCTGTTCTTTGTTGGGTTTGGATTGGGATGGTGGTTAGGCACTTTGTTCCATAGCATGGCGGCAGGTTTTTTTGCGGTAGCCGGATTTTATTTATTGCTCATCGTATTGATGTTTGCGCTTCGCAAAAAAGTT
>JAICTW010000341.1 GCA_025936195.1 Flavisolibacter sp. | reverse complement strand
TTAACGAAACAGACAATATGAATCTTACCAGTTACAAAGACGATGATTACAGTCATCATAAGGCCGAACTTTCCATGCTGCTTTTGAAAAAAACGATTAATTGGGTAAGAGTGATCAATCCTGATCAACCCATAACTATGGCTCCGTGGAAAGAAGACTGGAGTTCGGATGATGTGATGACCGCTTTGGATAATTATATGTTCACTCACTCAGATATCATTTCCTTCCATTGCTACGAAGACAAAAATGATATGATGAAACGCATTAAGGCTCTGCAGCGCTTTGCACGTCCTATGCTTTGTACGGAGTACATGGCAAGACCATTTAAAAACACCTTCCAGGAAATTCTTCCCATTTTAAAGGAGCACAATGTTGGCGCTTACAACTGGGGATTAGTGGAAGGCAAAACGCAAACGCATTGCCCTTGGGATTCCTGGGACAAAAAATATGATGCTGAACCCGAATTGTGGTTCCACGATATCTTCCGCAAGAACGGCGAGCCTTATATTGCAGATGAAATCAAATTTTTAAAAGAAATCACGAAAGAGAAAGTGCAGCAGTTTCATAAAGTAGCATAATAGTTCATCTCATTATTTTCAAGAGCACTGCGTTTGTGGTGCTTTTGTTTTTTGCAGGATAGTATAAATTTACATGTTTGCACTCTATCCAATACGCAATATTCTTTAAAGCAAAAAAACAGCGTTCTATTTCTTTTATTGGCATGTACCATAATTGTCCCACTCTTAATCGGTTAGCGGCTGTTTATTTGAAGCCAGACTTATGACCCACAAGTCATTTATCAGTTAATAACTATTTTGTCAATCCCGCCAGCTTTTGCTTAATGTGCGTCCAGGTCATCCACCTCATGGCAACAGATTTGCTGCCAACATCTTTAATGAAAAAACCTTTCAATCTTTCTGTGGTTCTCAAAAAAATTGAAAAAGCAGTGAAGCCCTATCCCAAAGCAGCCATGTTTGAATTGTATGAACGAGGCTACACTACTCTTTTCGAACAACTCATTTCATGCATCATCTCCATCCGCACATTAGATGAAACCACCATTCCGCTTTCGGAAAAACTTTTCAAAATTGTACGAACGCCAAATGAATTATTGAAGCTTACACCAAATGAATTGGAAACCATTTTGCACGGAGCCACCTTTCCCGGACAAAAAGCCTATACCATGCTGGGCATTGCCAGGGCAGCCGTTGAACAATACCATGGCGAACTGCCCGCGAATTTTGAAAAGCTCACCGCTTTGAAAGGTGTTGGTCCCAAATGCGCCAATCTTGCGCTGGGCGTGGCATATAAGCAAGCAGCCATTAGTGTGGATGTGCATGTGCACCGTGTAACCAATCGGTGGGGTTTTGTTCAAACTCCTTCACCAGAACAAACCATGCTGCAACTGGAGCAAAAGATTCCGAAACAAAAATGGATTGACATCAACCGTTTGCTGATGCCTTTCGGAAAGCACATCTGTACCGGAAGATTGCCGCATTGTTCTACCTGTCCGGTGCTGGACTATTGTCAACAAGTGGGCGTAACCACACACCGCTAAAAATTTTTCATTAAAAACTTGTCGAACTATTAACAATGTTTAGCGAAAAAGTTTTTGAAATCATTTGTACTCAATTCATTTTTGTGGAAC
Source organism: Flavisolibacter sp. (assembly GCA_025936195.1). Next base: position 2,718 of record JAICTW010000341.1, on the reverse strand, counting down.
TTATTTTGACAATCATTAATCAACATGAAAAACCTTTTGCCGGTTCTTGCCGCCGCTGTTCTCCTGGCAAGTTGCGCGGGAAATACTACTGAGAAACGTTCTAAAACATCTGAAATAAAGCTCGCTGCCAAAAAAGATTCTTCTGTACAAACCCCAACAGGTTCTGCTGCTGATGCCGCTACTATTATGGCCCGTCCGCAAGTGCCTGTGCTGTGCTATCATCACATTATTGAAGGCACACCCAAAAACGATTATACAGTAAATGCCGATAAGTTCAGGCAGCAAATGAAAATACTGGCCGACAGCGGTTATCATTCCATTCTTCCTGAACAGTATTATAATTATTTGGTGTATGGAGCAGCGCTTCCTTCGAAACCATTCATGATCACTTTTGATGATACCGATGAGGAACAATTCACCGTGGGCAAAACCGAAATGGACAAATACGGTTTCAAAGGCGTTTATTTTATTATGACCATTTCTATTGGGAGACCACGTTACATGACCAAAGAGCAGATCAGACAATTGTCGGATGAAGGGCACGCAGTAGAAAGTCATACCTGGCGCCATGACCGCGTAGATAAATATTTAACTACACCGCATATTGACCGTGATACCAAAAAAGTGGTGAACAACGATTGGGACCTTCAATTAGTTGATACAAGAAAGAAATTAGAAGATATCATTGGCAAAGAGATCCATTATTTTGCTTATCCTTTCGGAATCTGGACACATGCCGGCATTCCCGAAATTCAGAAAAGAGGATTTAAAATGGCTTTCCAGCTTGCAGATAAAAGAGATCCTGAATATCCTTTATATACCGTTCGCAGGGTTATTGTTGCTCCTACCTGGAGCGCCGATGGTTTGCTTAGGGTAATGAGAAGTTCGTTCAAATAATTTGCCCTGCTCGCTTTTGTTGAGCAGAAGCAACAATTTTCCACATAAACAGCCTGAATTAAAATAAATTCAGGCTGTTTTGTTTTTTACAGCAACATTTTTGCTGCTGCTGCTGCAATTGGAACGGTCTTTGGATTTTATAAAGCAAATCAGAATTTATGTTTCCGATGTGGTTTTTTATAGTGCTGGTTGCGATAATCTGTTACCTGTTGTATTTAACAAGAACGACAGAAGAGAATTTTATAATGATGGGCAAGAACCATCTGAAAAAATTTCAGTACTGGATAAAAGGAACAACAAACAGCAAATAAATTGTTCCGGGAGCAATTTGTGAATCGAAGCACGAATGAATTGAATGAAAGATGCTATTGCATCTTTTTGTTTTATCAAAGGCTGCTTTGAAAGGATTAAAACAAAATGTAAGATTGGACTCATGAAGTATTGAAGCATCCGCTACCTGAATGTGATTATTCAAAGTTTCAGAGAATTTTTAGTGACTGAGGAAACATCCGAACATGATAATTACAAACAGCTAAGTACATCATCATTCACTTCCACTTAATAACAACTTCAAAGATTACTCATTGCATCATTCATCCAGCCATTCATTATTGTTCATACCTGAAATTGCTATCTACTGTTAAACCACCTGTCCTTCTCAACTATCCTGTAAGGCGATCTCAATGACCTGGTTCATTGTTTTTACATAATGAAACTTTAGACCATCAATATATTCAGGATTGATCTCCTCAACATCTTTTTCATTTTGCCAGCAAAGAATGAGCGCCTTTAAACCGGCACGTTTTGCCGCCAAAACTTTTTCTTTAATTCCTCCAACAGGCAATACCTGCCCACGCAACGTGATCTCACCTGTCATTCCCAAATACGGTTTTATTTTTTTGCCGGTGAATGCCGATGCCAGTGCCGTGAGCATAGTAATGCCTGCGCTTGGACCATCTTTCGGAACAGCACCTTCCGGAACGTGTATGTGAACGGTTTTCTTTTCGAGCAAAGCAGGATCAACACCCAGCTTTCTTGCATTGGCACTTAAATACGACATGGCAGTAGTGGCACTTTCCTTCATGACATCGCCCAAATTTCCGGTCAATCGCAAATCAGGCTTGCCATCGCTTAATAATGCTTCAATAAATAAAATATCGCCACCGGCATAGGTATAAGCTAATCCCACGGCAACACCAGGAATGGTTGCTGCTTTGTACATTTCGTTGCTATACCTCGATTTGCCCAGTATCTTTTCAATATCATCAATGGTCAGGCTGCTTTTTAATTTGCCTTTCATGGCCAATTGCTTTGCCTGGTAACGCATGATGGCCGCCAGATGCCTGTCCAATTCACGAACACCGCTTTCTCTTGTATAATCCTGAATGATCTTTTCTAAAACCTTATCGGAAATTTTGAAGGCCGAACTTTTTAATCCGTGTGCTTCTTTTTGTTTTGGAATAAGATGTTGTTTGGCTATTTCAATTTTTTCTTCCACAGCATAACCACCCAGTTCAATAATTTCCAAACGGTCACGCAGGGCAGGCTGAATGGTTTGTAAATTATTAGCAGTAGCAATGAAAAGAACCTTACTCAAATCATATTCTAACTCCAGATAATTGTCGTAGAAAGAATGATTTTGTTCCGGGTCCAGCACTTCAAGCAAAGCACTGCTTGGATCGCCGCGAAAATCAGAACCCACTTTATCTATTTCATCCAATATCATCACCGGATTGGATGATTTTATTTTACGGATGTTTTGAATGATCCTTCCCGGCATGGCGCCAATGTAGGTTTTGCGATGACCGCGTATTTCACTTT